>JBKJZM010000154.1:0-9689 GCA_046715295.1 Gemmatimonadales bacterium
ATTCAGAGCCGCCCACCTTGGCTCGGAGGGTTGGCCCCTGTGCGAGCCGGTGACGCCACTAGGCATCGTGCTTACGCAGGAGACATTGAAGAATCACTCTTGCCTCCGCCCCGGGGATGATGCACAATAGGGCACGGGCGGACGATCCGCGCCCAACCTCGTTGGCCCTGCCCCAGCCAGGGTCCCCGTGAGGCAAAGGGGGGAACACTCCCGGATCAGGAGTTCATCCTTTGGGACGCCGCGGCCGTCGGCGCTGGGGGGCGTGTCGCCTGTGGCCTGACCAAAGGACCACTCCGATGCCTACCGATAAAGACTTCAAGCGCCTGGTTCGCGGGCGCATGCAGAAGACGGGCGAATCCTACACCGCCGCCCGCTCACACCTCCGAAAGCACAAGCCAACCGCGGCCGTCGCACGTTCTCCTGCCCCTGCCCCGGCCGACTATGCCAGGCTCGCCGGCAGGAGCGACGCGATTCTCAAGGAAAAGACCGGCTGCACCTGGGAGCGCTGGGTCAAGGCGCTCGACAAGGCGAAGGCGCACAACTGGCCCCACCCGGAGATCGCCAGGTACGTGCGGGAGACGTACAAGGTGCCCGGCTGGTGGGCACAGGCGGTCACCGTCGGCTACGAGCGGATCAAGGGCCTCCGGGCGGTAGGGCAGCGCCGGGACGGGTCGTTCGAAGCCAACAAAAGCAAGACGTTCCCGGTGCCGCTCGCCCGACTGTACGGCGCCTTTCACAACGCCCGCATGCGAGCCCGGTGGCTGCCGGGCGTAGAGCTGACGGTGCGGACGGCCACCCGCGACAAGGCGATGCGGATTACATGGCCCGACCAGACGTCGGTCGAGCTGTATTTCACCCGCGGGGGAGCCGGAAAGAGCCAGGTCGCGGTCCAGCACGGGAAGCTGCCCGATCGGGCCGCGGTAACCCGGGTGAAGGAATATTGGGCCGAGCGGCTGGGGGCGTTGGGGGACGTGTTGGCGCCCAGGTAGAAGGCGGCGACGGGTCGGCCTCCCCGAAGGCGGGTGAACTCAGGAGTCTATCGCCAGCAGCGGCCCGACCACATATTGGCGCCAACCAAGGAGGTGCGCATGACACACGCCACGGCCTCACCCCAGGCGGCTGCCCAGACACGAGTGCCATACCGCTTGAAGCTGCATCACATCGAGTGCTGTAACTGCAGTCACGGCTGTAACTGCCAGTTCAGCGGCATGACCGACAACGGGCCCTGCGAGTTCATGTTCGGGTTCGAGGTGATCGAGGGGAAGTACGGCAGCGTTTCGTTGAAGGGGGTCCGATTCGTGGTGGGAGGCAAGTACCCCGGGCCCATCCACGAGGGCCGCGGCGACGTGGTGGTCTTCGTGGACGAGAAGGCCAGCCCGGAGCAGGTCGATGCCGTCGCCACCATTCTCACGGGGCAGGCCGGCGGCATGCCCTGGGAGGCTCTCGCCGGGACGGTCGGTTCCCTGGAGGGGCCGATCCGGAAACCCATCGAGATGACGGTGAACGGCACTCGGTCAGGCTTTCGGATTCCGGGCATCGTGGAGATGCGCCAGACGCCGATCAAGGATGCCGTCTCCGGCAACGAGAAAGAGATTCACATCGTCTATCCCAATGGCGGTTTTCTATGGGACGATGGGAGCATCTGCACCACGTCGGCGATGCGCATCCAGCAGGGGAAGGTGGTGTTCGAGCACCCGGGCCGCTACTCGTCCTACGCGGTGGTGAACTGGACCAACCAACAGTAGCCCGTTGAGCACGAACACTGCGCCTTCGCGACCCACCTTCCTCGAGGCCGCGCTCCGACGGGATCGGCTCGTTGTAGTCGCGGGTCTGCTTACGCTCGCGACCCTCGCCTGGCTGTACATCGCCCACGCCGCCGCGACGATGCCGGCCCACGCCGGCATGTCCATGTCGGCGGCCGGACCCTGGGACGCCAGCGAAACGGTGGGCCTGGCACTCATGTGGATCGTCATGATGATCGCCATGATGATCCCCTCGGTGGCGCCGGTGATTCTGCTGTTCGCCGGCCTCTCCCGCCGGCGCCGGGTCCAGGGGGTGTTGGCCACGCCCGTCTCGGTCTTCATTCTCGGCTATCTCCTTGCCTGGACCGGCTACGCCATCCTCGCCGCCCTCACCCAGTCCGCTCTCCACTCCGCCGCCCTGCTCTCGCCCGCCATGGCGAGCGCGAGTCCCGTGCTCGGCGGCGCGATCCTGATGCTGGCGGGGCTCTACCAGTGGCTGCCGGTGAAGGGAGCGTGCCTGTCGCACTGCCGTTCCCCGTTGGGATTTTTCTCGACCCAGTGGCGCGAGGGGGTGTCCGGCGCGCTTCGCATGGGATTTCGCCATGGCAGCTATTGCGTGGGCTGCTGCTGGGCGCTGATGGCGCTGCTCTTCGTGGCCGGGGTCATGAATCTGGTCTGGGTGGCGGTGATCGCGGGGTTTGTGCTGCTCGAAAAGGTGGCGCCGAACGGCCGGCTGCTCGGCCGGATCACCGGGGTCGCGCTGGCCGGATATGGGCTGTGGGTGCTGTGCGTAGATTTCTGGTCATGACCATACCCCAGCCTGAACCCCATCCCCGACCGTTCCCCGAACCCGGCGATCCCAGCCGCCAGCCCGCCCCGCCGCCCAGACCGGAGCCGCAACCCGACGGCACGCCCGATCCCGAGCCGCGGCCGAAGCCGACCGCTTCGACGCCGTCATAGACGCCGCTGCCGCGTGAAAGCCTCGGTCTTCATTGCCACCAGTCTCGACGGCTTCATCGCCCGGGCCGACGGTGCCATTGATTGGCTCCCAATCGGCGACGTCGAAGAGCACGGCTACGAGGCGTTCATAGCCTCAGTGGACGCGCTGGTCATCGGCCGGAAGACCTACGAGACGGTCCTGGCCTTCGATACGTGGCCGTATGGTGAGAAGCCCGTGTTCGTGCTGAGCACCGGCACACTCTCCCCCGCCCCTCCTGGTGCCGTGGTCGAGCATATGGCTGGGCCTCCGGCCGACATCGTGTCGCAGCTCGCCTCGCGCGGTGTGCAGCATATCTACGTGGACGGCGGGATCACCATTCAGCGGTTTCTCCAGGCCGGGCTCATCCAGCGCCTCGTCGTCACCCGCATTCCTGTGCTCATCGGCACCGGGATCCCGCTGTTTGGCCCTGTGTCGGGTGACATTGTCCTCACTCATGTCGGCACGCGGGAATACGCCATCGGCCTGGTCCAGAGTGAATACTTGGTAGCCCTCTGATTTGTGCGCCCGGTCAGCGGCGCTGGACCGAGCTCCGCTGCCCGCTGCACGACCTGCAGCCAAGTGATCCGTCGGCGTTGTAGTTCAGCTGGGCCACCGCCGAATGGAGCCGCATGAGGCGAATCGGGGGGGTGGAGCAACCGCCACGGACATTGGTTCGAAGGCAGGCTCCCAGGGGAAGGGTGGAGTGGCGGTCGCGGAGACGGCCGGAGAGCCATGCCCGTGGCGGCCACACGGGGGGAGGGGCCGACGCTCCGCCCCGCCTACTCGGCCAGCCGCCCTGGACCGAGCCCCTTCGGCGTCGCACCGACCACCCCACTCCTCGCCCCTTGCGCGGCGCCTGCGGAGCTCGTCCCAGTTCCGCTGTCTGCCCACCAAACCGCTCTGCGGCCGATTCCTACCGCCTGCCCGCCCCCGCGGAACGGGCAGACGGGACTCCCGGAACTATGAGAGGAGCATTTTAACCGTTACGAGGGGGAACAAACGCCACGGACGTGGGTGCGATGGCAGGCTCCCAGGGGAGGGGTGGAGCGGTTTGTCGCGGAGCCGGCCTGAGAGCCCATGTCCGTGGCGTTGGGTCCAGTCACAGCAACATCCATCCGGCCAGGCCGAGCAGCAGCAGGAAGCCGCAGACGTCCGTGAACGTGGTTACGAAGATCGAGGAGGCCACCGCAGGGTCGATGCCGAACCGCTCCAGGACGAGCGGGATAAACGCGCCGGCGAATCCCGCCACCACCAGGTTGCCCATCATGGCGAGGAAGACGACCAGTCCGAGGCGCGCGCCCTCGCCCATCAGGGTCGCCACCGTCCCCACGGCGAGCCCCATGACGAGCCCGTTGGTGAGGCCCACCAGAACTTCCTTGCCCACCACGCGGGTGAACACATCCACCGGGATCAGCCCCAACGCGAGTCGCCGGACCGTGACCGCCAGTGCCTGGGTTCCCGCGTTGCCGCCCATGCCGGCGATGATGGGCATCCAGACCGCCAGGGCCAGCGTCTGTTGAATGGTGTGCTGAAACAGGTAGACCACTCCACCGGCGAGAAAGGCGGTAAGCAGATTGAGCGAGAGCCACGGCAGCCGGCTCCGGACGGCTTCCTTCCAGCCGGCCGCCAGATCTTCGTCGGCTGAAACGCCACCGAACTTCAGCAGGTCCTCGGTGGTCTCGGCTTCCACCACGTCGATGACGTCATCGAAAGTCACCCGGCCCAGGAGCCTTCCCTGCTCGTCAACCACCGGCACGCTGGGGAGGTTGTAGCGCGCCATCAGGCGAGCGACTTCTTCCTGGTCCAGATCGGGCGTGACCGAGATGTCGGCGTCGGCCATGAAGGCTCGGACCGGCCGTTCGGGCCGGCTGATCACCAGATCCTTGAACGGCAGGATCCCGACCAGCCGGCCGTCCTTGTCCACCACGAACACCTGATAGAAGTCCTCTACCTCCTCAGCTTGACGCCGGATCTCCTCAAGCGCGTGCTCCGCGGTGGCCGTGTCGGGCACGGTCACCACGTGGGTGGTCATCCGCCCGCCGGCGGTCTCCTCGTCGTAGCCCAACAGCCGGTCCACCCCGGCCCGGTCGTGGACGCCGGAGAGAATCTGTTCCTGCTGGGTCTGGTCGAGGTCGCCCAGAATGTCGGCCGCGTCATCGTCGTCGAGCTCCTCGACGATCTCCGCCGCCTGGCCGGGATCGAGTGCGGCCAGCGTCTCGGAGGCATGGGCCTCCTCCGACATCTCAGCCAGGGCATGACTGGAGAGCTCGACCGGCAACGCCTGCACTGCCGCGAGGCGCTCCTCGTCGTCCAGCGCGGTCAGCACATCGGCCAGGTCCGCCGGCTCGAACTCGTGCGCCCGGCGGACGAAGAGCGCCATCTCGCCCTTCCGCACCAGGTCTACCATCCGATGGAGCAGCTTCTTCATGACGTGCCCGGCAGGAGTGGAACCGCGGGGGTGGAACTGGATCGGATCAGCAGTCGCTCGATGCGCGTGGGAGAGGCCTGGATGACATCGAACTCGAGACCGCGCACCACGAACCGCTCGCCGGGGGCGGGTATCCGGCCGGCCCACTCCACCAGCAGGCCCCCGATCGTGGTGGCGCGTCCGGACGGCAGGAGCACGCCGAATCGGTCCTGGACGGCTTCGTGCGACACATTGCCGTCGGTCTCGAAGACGGCGGTCATGGCTCCGGACACGGCACTAGCCTCCTCATCATGCTCGTCGAAGATCTCTCCGACCAGCTCTTCCAGGAGATCCTCCAGTGTCGCGATGCCGAGTGTGCCGCCGAACTCGTCGAGCACCACGGCCAGGTGGCGCCGCTCGCGCTGCATGTCGAGCAGGAGATCGCCGCAGCTCCGGCTGGCCGGCGCCACCGCCACGGGGCGGATGGGCAGCGGATCTCCCGGCTGGAGCTTGAACAGATCGAACGCGTGGAGCATGCCGACGATGTCATCGAGCGTCTCCCGGAATATGGGGATCCGGCTGTAACCGCTGCCAGCGAATACCAGACGGATCTCCTTCAGCGGAGCATTCTCCTCGATGGCCACGATGTCGGTGCGAGGGGTCATCACCTCGCGCACCGGTCGCGCGCTGAAGGCCATCACCCCGCCCACCATCATCAGCTCCTGATCATCGGCCATCCCGACCGCGGCACCCTCCCGCCAGATGGAACGGAGATCGGTTGGCCGGGTGGCGGTCCGGGCCGGCAGCACCAGGCCGAGCACCCGCGACCAGGGGCGCAGGATGGGAATGACCCGGTCGGCCACCGTCTCGGCCCGGGGCTGGGTCAGCCAGCGTGGCACCAGGTAAGCGGCAAACAACACCAGCGGTACGGCGAGCAGCGCGACCGCGACGACCAGGCGGGGTGCGCCGGAGCCAGCCAGGAGACCAGGCACCGCCGCTCCGAGGAGCAGGACGCCGAGCGAGGTAGTGGCCGACGCTGCGGTGAGGTAGAAGTCGATCTGGGCCAGCCCGCTGAGCGCGGGGGAGGCTCCCCGCAGCCGGCGGCCCACCGCTCGGGTCAGCTCCGCGCGGCTCACCGTGATGAGCGCCGCGCCCGCGGTGGCGCCGAACGCGGTGAGCGCGATACCCAGGACAATCGCCAGCCAGGTCATCGGCCGGCCTTTTCCGAGGCTATGATCGCCTCGAGGCGCTGGCGGTGCACCGCGATGCGCTTGACCCGACGACGGACCACGTGCTCGACCACGAGACGAAAGCCCTCGACGTCGATCGACTCACCCACCCGGGGCACCCGGCCGAACTCCGCCAGCACCAGACCGCCGACGGTACTCACATCGTCCCGGTCGAAGCTATGGTCGAGCGTGGACTCGAGCTCGGTCAGGGCCACCCCGCCCTCGACCCGCCACTGGTCCTCGCTCATTACCTGGATCGGCGCCACTTCGTCGGTGTCGTACTCGTCCTGGATCTCGCCGACGATCTGCTCCAGAATGTCCTCCAGCGTGACGATTCCGGCCGTGCCCCCGAACTCGTCTACCACCACCGCCAGGTGGCTGGGGCCGCGCTGAAAGTCGCGCACCTGGCGGTCGAGCGTCTTGGCCTCCGGCACGAACGCCGCAGGCCGGATGAGCTCTCGCCAGGACCGGCTGTCCTCGGGCCCCAGGGCGAGGATGTCCTTGGCATACACCACTCCCACGACGGCGTCCGGGTGTCCGTCGTAGACCAGGAGGCGGGCGTGCTCCGAGCTCTGTAGTGTCCTGACCACTTCCTCACGCTCCGAGGCGGAGTTCACCGCGACGATATCGATCCGGGGCGTCATCACCTCCGCCACCGTGGTGTCGGCAAGAGCAAAGACACCAAGCAGCATGTCGCGTTGGGCCGCGCCGGCTTGCCGGGTCGTCTGCACCGGTGAGCGGGAGCGCACCCGTGCATCGGCCCACCCCGCCAGCCGCAGCAGTGGCTGGAAAGGAACCAGCGTGGCCACCGCCGCCCGGCGCGCAGGCAACGTGAGCTCTGGCGCCACCGCGGCCAGCAAGCGTGGGACGAGGTCGCCCAACACCCAGACCAGACCTACCGCCAGAAAGAGCCGCATCAGTCCGGCCGCCGGGGACCAGGCCCACCATGCCACCGCGACGCCAGCGGCAGCCCCGGCCAGCACCAGCAGCGCCAGGTGGGCGACGTGCAGGTCGCGGGACAGGCTCCAGCTCCCGGCGGACGATCCGATCTGCCCGCTCAACGACCGCGGAAGATCCGCGTCGGCCTCGGCCGCGAGCGCGAGCCACGCCGCCCACAGCGTCAACGCCGCGGCCACCATCGGCGCGATGAAGAAATGGAAGAAAGGAATCACGCGAGCGCCTCGACGTAGCGCTCTTGCCGCCGCCACATGGCCGAGCGGGTGCGATCGGCGCCCTCGGGATGCTCCCGCCCAACCGCGTGCAGCGTACCGTGCACCAGGAGCCGAATCAGCTCTTTCCTGAGAGATATTCCCCGCGCCCGCGCCTCGCGCCGAGCCACCCAGGGGCAGATGTAGACGTCACCGATTACCTGCCCCCTGGGCCGGCCCAGCGCGAAGGTCAGCACATCGGTCGGGCGGTCGTGCCCCTTGTGAGTCGCGTTGAGCTGCTGCATCGAGTCGCGGCCGAGGAACGTGACGGAGACCAGCCCCTGGCGGCGCTCTGCCTCGAGCACGGCTTCAACCACGCGCCGGACCAGCGCGCGCGACAAAGGGAGCCGGCGACCGCTTACCACCACCTCACTCACGCTCGGCCGACTGGAATTCCGGCGTGACGTGGCCACCGCTGGCACGGGGGTAGCCGATGCGCTTGTGGTAGGTCCCCGACATCACCCGGGCGAACTCACGCTTGATCCGGTCGAGATCGCGCAAGGTGAGCGGAGCGTCGTCCAGCTGCCCGGAACCGAGCTTCTGCTGCACCAGGTGCTCGATGGCACTGCGCACCGCGTCGGGGGTCGGATTGGGCAAGACCCTGATTGCCGCCTCCGCCGAATCCGCCAGCATGGCCACGGCGGTCTCGGCCGACTGCGGACGCGGCCCCGGGTAGCGGTAATCGGCCGGATCCACGAGACCGCCGGGATCACTGCCCCTGGCTCGGCTCAGAAAGTAGGTGATATAGGTGGTCCCATGATGTTCTGGAATAAAGGCTTTCACTACTTGAGGAAGATGGGCGGCTTCCGCCAACGCCAGGCCATCCGCCACGTGACTCTGGATGATTTTTGCCGAGTCCTGCGGCCGCATCAGGTCGTGCGGGTTGGGGCCGCCGCCCTGGTTCTCCACGAAATGGCCCGGGCTCGCGAGCTTGCCGATGTCATGGTAGTAGCAGCCCACCCGAGCCAGCAGCCCGTTGGCTCCGATGATGTTGCAGGCGGACTCGCAGAGGTTGGCCATGGCCAGACTGTGGGCCCAGGTGCCGGGGGCCTCCAGTGCCAGCCGGCGGAGGAGCGGCCGGCCCAGATCCGAGAGCTCGAGCAAGGTCAGATCGGTGGTGATGCGGGTAGCCGACTCGGCGATCGGCATGACCATCATTGCCAAGGCTGCACTGGCCAGCGCCATCACCAGCCCGAGGAGACCACTGCCCACCATCGTGCTGGTCGACCAGCCCTGGCTCAGGCCAATGGAGATCGTGGCAAGAATGCTCGCACCGGCCAGCACGCCGATCGTGACATAGAGATGCCGCCGCCGCCGCACGACCCGGATGCCCACCGCCCCGGCCACACCACCCACCAGGCCGAAGAACAGCATATGACTCTCGCGCAACGCCCACTGCCCATCGAGCAGGATCGCCAGGGTGACGGCGGCGAACACCCCGATCCGGCCGTTGTAGAGCATGGTGACGAGAATGGCCGCGAACGGAATCGGGATCAGCTCGGGCCGCCCGGGAAAGAGACTGGCGAGCCCCGCCGTGAGCAGCACGACCAGGGCGAAGAGGGCCGCGAAAAACGCCATCTCCCTGAGCTGGGCGTAGCTCTCCCGCTTGTAGAACACGATGAGCATCCAGAACGCGCTGAGGATCATGGCATTGTAGAGCAGCGCACCGGCCGCACTTCTGACGGCCAGACCCCCGGTACCCCGGCGGCGATGTTCCTCGCGCAGGGACATCAGCTTGGCGTGCGCCTCATCGGTCACCGGCTCTCCCGCCCGAAGAATGCGCTCACCAGTCCGAACCGAGTACTTGACCGGGTCCACGCTACCCCGCAGCTGCTCCCGCCGGGCGGTAGTGACAAACGGGTCGAGGACGATGGTGGGACGATAGAACGAGCCTACCAGACGCCGGAGCGTGCGCTGGCCGGCCGGCGTGGTGAGGTTGGTTCCCGCCGCCTCGGCCTGCTCCATGAGGTCGGCAAAGGTGAGGATCGAATCCCGGGGAACGATGCGCTCGGTTTCACCTCTTCGGAGCGAGACGTCTTTGCTCACCTCGCTTCTGATCGCCCCGGCATCGGCCACGCCGCGCTGGAGCCCCTCCGCCAGGAAGTGAGTGGCCACCTCCTGGAG
>JBKJZM010000155.1:0-5026 GCA_046715295.1 Gemmatimonadales bacterium
TTATAAGGGCCCCGCCGCGGATAACGTAAGAAAGCTCGCACTGTAATCCGCTAACCGGTTTTTGAGCTGCACTGGTGGCGGGTTCGCTCAACGGTTGCGGGCCACTTCTGCTTTCGATTTCCCCAGGTACGCCGCCACGCGCTTCAGATGTCGAGCAGCTTCCCGGGCTGCAGATCCGGTCCAGACTGGTTCGGCCTCACGGAGCTTGCTCAACAGGCTCATGGTAAGCGCTCAGAGCCCTCGGAGAAGTGGCGCCGATCACCTAGCGGGCTCCTGGAAGCGGGACTATAGTAGGAAATACGGCGGCCGACTGTCCGGACTGCCATCCCAGTTACACAATCGAGTCGCCCTCGTCGAGGTACGCTCCTTGCGAAACCTCATCGGACACAGCGCAACAACATGCGCGTGAGTCCGTTGTTGCCGCCGAGCCGCCTTCCGCGCTCCGGCGGAAAAGGTCTCGTACGATCAGAATACCGGCGGTTTCAATGAATCACTCGTTTCGTAGACCATTCTCCTCCATCGCGGGGCCGGTGTGCGTGGCGCTGGGCCTCCAGGGCTGTGGCATCTCTACATCGACCGTCAGCCTCACTACCGGTCTCGAGCCCGTCGAGCTTACCATGACCCCGGCCACCGCGCATTCGGGTGGCTCCGTGGAGTTGAAGGTGACAAGCCCTGCATCCGATAGCATCGCCATCGAGTCGGTAGATGGACTCGATCGCTACTGGGGCAACGGCTCCACTCTCACCACCAGAGTAGGGAGCGATTTCGGTGACTCTGTGCCGGGCGTCCGCTACGCGGCTCGTGAGAAAGGCCGGCTGTTTGACGTGCTCAAGAAGCCGATGAAGGTGGTGGTCTGTCGCAAGGGCCGCTGCCGGGACTACTACCACGAGCTGCCGGTCAAGCTTCCGGAGCGCAACGAGCGCTCGGTTGCCGTGACAGGTGGGTGGAACACCGCATTCACCAAGCGCGCCGTTACCGGACGGGACAAGCTGGTTCTCTTGAAGGAGGCGCTGAGCCATACCGTCTGGAACCTCCAGGCTGAGGTGGCCACCGGTGGCCTAAGCGGACGGCTCCAAGGGTTCTATGGCGCCGACGAGCGGGGTGGGTCCCTGGACCTCGCCCACGAGATCAAGCGGATGGGAGACGGGATGGGCTATGGCCTCGCAATGCGGTTGGCGGCCACCCACGCGGAGTGGCTCCCGACCGAACGCAATGCCATCCTGACCAAGGGTACGGCCTACCGGGCCAGCATCGGGCCCAGCATCATGATCAAGGGGCTGACGGCAAGCTCGCAGCTGGGGATTTATACCGACGGACGTGAGACGCTGCAGGAGGTGAGCACCTTTGTCTCCCTTAACGGAGGGCTCACCGAAGTCCGGTCCCCGGTCACGGTGACCCTGGAGAAGACGTTCGCCTTTGGGGGCGAGCCGCTCATTCCCCGCCGGCGGGACGCGCTCGAGCGCCTCACGCTGGGCCTGGATCTGGTGCGTAACTTCTCTCTGCGTCTGGGGATGACTACTCATCGGAGCGCTTGGCCCACCGAGGACAAGGGCAGTGAACTCAGGGCCTCTGAGACCTACTACATGATTGGGGGGCAGTACACCCTAAGCTGGTAGAACCACGGGGCTTTGCCACCAAGAGGGCCGACCCGATGGGGTTCGGCCCTCTTGGCGTTGTGGTGTCTATCTGCGACCCGAGGGCGTCCTCAGGCAGTATGTATGTCTAGACACCGGAGCGGAAGCTGCCCGGAGATGCGGGGAACCGGCGGGGCGGCCGAACTGTTAATTGTCAGTTAGTAAAAGCTTTCCGGCCCGGGGTGTCGGGCCTCACCTGGGGAGTAGTGACGTGGCGGTTACCAAGGGCAAGCGGGGGCGCCGGGCAAAGCCGGCAACCATGGCCAAGGCGGTAGACGAAGGTCGCGAGAGCCTGGATTTCTACCTCAAGGACATCAGCCGTATCCCCCTGCTCACCGTGCAGGAGGAGACGGCGCTGGCCAAGCGTGCTATCAAGGGGGATGTCGAAGCCCAGGAGAAGCTGGCCCGGCACAACGTGCGCTTCGTGGTCTCGGTGGCCAAGAAATTTCAGAACCGAGGAGTTCCTCTCATGGATTTGATCGGGGAGGGGAACGTTGGTCTGATGACCGCGGCTCGGAAGTTCGATCCGGACCGGGGGGTCAAGTTCATCTCATACGCGGTCTGGTGGATCCGTCAGGCCATCCAGGCGGCCATTGCGCGGCACGGACGTCCGGTCCGGCTCCCGCTCAATCGCACCGCCGATCTGAGCCGGCTGGGGCGAGTTACGACCCTTCTTACCGAGCAGCTGGGGCGGGTCCCAACCACCCAGGAGCTGGTAAAGGCCACCGGCCTCACGCCGGAAGCCGTGCGCTCACTCGGCGCCCTGCATGTGGAGGCGCTGCGGCTCGACCAACCCATGCGGGAAGGTGAAGACCGTGGCCAGCTGGAGCGGTTCGTTCCCTTGACGCAGGAAGGAACCGATGCCTCGATCCTCGCCAGCAGCCGAACCACCGATCTGGAAGCGGCACTTGCCGCGCTCCCACCCCGGGATGCCAAGGTACTCCGGCTCTATTTCGGCCTGGACGATGGCACCAGCCGCACTCTGGAGGAGATCGGCCGCATGATGGGAGTCACCCGGGAGCGAATTCGGCAGCTACGGGACCGTGCCCTTCGTCAGCTCAAGGAAGAGCACGGGGACAAGCTTCGGGAGCTGGCTGCGTAACCCATCCTCTCAGTCTAGGGTCGAGGGTCTAGGATGCACCAGGCCCTCGACTTTCTGTTTGACCCTAGACCCTCGACCCTAGACTTTCGATCGCTGTCTGCAGCTGAGCGCGTCCCGGCACTATCCCCTGGGCCAGCCGGGCCGAGCCGCCTCCCCTCCCACCCACGCTGGTGAGGAGACTCTTGAGGAGGACCCCCGCATCGATCCCCGTGTCCTCCGACGTGGCCAGCACCACTGCTGGAGGGCTGGCTATCGCTCCCACGAAAACCGCCAGTGGCATCGAGCCGAACGCCTGGGCCAAGCCCCGAAGGCTGTCCGCCGACAACCCGTCCTCCCGGACCGTTACTCGGCGGATCCCGGTGCTCTCCGGCGTGGCCGCCTCGTACAGCTCCCGAGCGCGACAGAGGTCCAGTTTCCCCTGCAGCTCCCGGTTGGCTGCGTCGGCCTCCTTCATCTCGTTCCGTTGGCTCGCGATCAGCTGCGGCAGCTCCTCCGCCGTGGCGGAGAACTCGGCAGCGAGGGCCGAGAGGAGCCCGTGATCGGTACGAGCCCGCTTGGTGGCCCGCCTGCCACAGAGAAACTCGACTCGCACTCCCTTCCTCACCCGCTCCAGCTTCCGGATCAGGATGGGGCCGATCTCTCCGGTGGCCCGCACGTGGGTGCCGCCGCAGGCGCTCCGGTCGAGACCCTGGATGGTAACAATCCGGAGCGTTCCCTCCCGCGCAGTGGGGTTCCTGAGCCGGTCGGCTCCCGCCGCCGCTTCAAAGCTCACTTCGACCGGGCGATTCTGAACCACAATTGCATTGGCTCGCTCTTCGGCTTCGGATACCTGATCCGGCGTGAGGGCCGCGGCGTCCAGATCCAGGGTGGAGCTTCCGCGACCAAAGTGGACTCCCACCGTGGAGTGGCCCATATGCTCCGCCAGGACGGCAGAGAGCAGATGTTGGCCGGTATGCTGCTGCATATGGTCAAAGCGTCGATCCCAATCGATCTGCCCCCGGGCACGATCGCCGGTCAGGGGCGTCGCGAGCAGGTGTGCAACCCGCTCGCCTTCGTCCACCACATCGGTGACTTGGATTCCGCCCAGCTGGCCGAGATCGAACGGCTGGCCACCGGACGTGGGGTAGAAGGCGGTCTGGTCGAGATAGATGCGGCGGGAATCGTCCGCCCGCTCTATGACCGCCGCCTCGAAATCGTGGAGGTATGAGTCGGTATGATAGAGTCGGTGGGTCATCGGGAGCCCGGCGCCTGGGAATGGGGTAGCTGACTGTAGTCTACGATATGGCGACAACCGTGAGGGAAGGGGGTCCGGGGATCTACGTGGACCTGGTCTCAGGCGAGGTGCTGTTCTAACTGGCTCAGCTCACCCGAACTGGAGTTGGTGGTGGGGTGATGAGCTCGGTCAGGGCGCGTCGCTGGATCTCCGCTGCAATATCCAGCACTACCGAGAGCTGAAACGCGAGGTCGTGAAGCTCGGACGGGTCGATGGACGGGTCGAGTCCCAGGGTCGAGGCCCGCTCCTGCAGGAGGGCAACCCCGGCGTGGGCGAAGACCATGCTCTCCCAGAGCGGGAGGATCTGCTCCAGCTGGGCGGTGGACAACGATGCCGTTGTTTTCTCGAAATCCTGTTCCAGCGGCCCCATCACCCGTGCCAACTGGTGGGCAAGGGCTTGGGCCCGCTCGGCGCTCTCCAGGGTGTCGGTTGCTTCCGCTATCGCAGTCGCCCACTGCTGAAGGTCACCGTACTCCTGGCCCAGGCTGACCAGCGCGGCGCTGCTGGTGTCGGTCCTCAGGGGCATCGTACCAGTACCAAAGCTGGCCAGGTTGAGAGCCAGAGTCGCCAATCCCGCCAATGTCAGGGTGCGCCGCACAGATACCTCGCCGGAAACGGGTGCGCCACGATGAGTGCCGCGGCGCCTACTCTAACCTGCTTCCAATCTGCGAGGTCGGATAGAGACCGTCTGTGATGCCGGCTACGCGTTCCCATCCGCTTAGCGGTTGGCGACGTCCTCCGCTGCTACGAGCCTACCCTCCCGGACCAGCGGCTTCCCGTCTACGGTCAGGGTGCTGCCGGGTGAATACGCCGCGATGCTGAAGCTCACCTGGTTATCGCCGCCCGCCCAGGTGTTGTTGCCTACCTGCACGGTGACGGTTCCAGCTTTACCCCACACATGCACCGGACTGCGCTCGGGCGACTTGATCCCCGGGTTGATCCCTATATCGATAACCCCGAGCACGTCCTTACCCGGACCGGCTGCGTCGTAGGCCGCCTGCAATGGCTCCAGTCCGT
>JBKJZM010000156.1:0-4764 GCA_046715295.1 Gemmatimonadales bacterium
GACCTCGTGGTCATGACGACGCACGGGCGCGGAGGGGTTCGACGCGCATGGCTCGGAAGCGTTGCCGACCAGCTGATTCGTACGTCAGAGGTCCCGATCCTGGTGGTACGGCCAGGAGAAAGCAAGGCTGCCGAATCTTCTGTGGACCTGGCCGAAATGTTGGTGCCGCTGGATGGGTCGCCGCTGGCCGAGGCGGTCCTCGAGCCCGCGGCCGCACTTGCCCGCCTGTGGGATGCCGAAATGTCGCTGGTGCAGGTCGTCCGTCCGGTCGTTCTGACGAGCGACCCGCTACTCCCATTCCCCACCGGGTACTCTGATCAAGCCACGGCTATGCGGCGCGAATCGGCTCAAGACTACATCCGCGACGTAGCGGAACGCCTGCGCGAGTCAGGGGTGAAGGCTTCAGGGGTGGCGGTGCTTGGTGGCGGCGTTGCTGACACGCTCCTCAATCTCGCGCATCCCGAGCAGGTCAGCCTTGTGGCAGTGGCGACTCACGGTCGGGGAGGTCTCCGCCGTCTCGCGCTCGGTAGCGTGGCCGACAAGCTGGTGCGTGCCGCGGAGGTGCCGGTGCTCGTAGTTCGGCCCGCCGCCCGGCGTTCGAGGCGGCGCGCCTACTCGTGAAGCTCGCTAACCCTAGACCCACTGATCGCGGGCCGATCAGGAGGCGGGCGCGACCTCGAAGCAACAGCTCGGCCGGCGACTCCGGGCGCAGCATGAGCGCACCCTCGCTCCGGTCATCTCCGAGAGAAGCGTGACAATCACCTCACATACCTCGGGCCGTTCCATCACGGCCACGCCGACTGGGCAGCCACGGGTCTGGATGAGGTAGCGCCCGCCGGCCTCGACTTCCGCCACTGAGCTGAGGCCGCCAAGCTGATTCAGGAGGTTGGAAGCGGCGTGGACTCGCTGTATCAGATCTCCCGACGGGCGCGCGATGCCCACCGCGAGGCGTTTGCCGACATCCGCTAGAAGGCGGCCCAGTTCCTCTGCGCTGAGTCGTTCGCCGAGGGCGGCGAGAAGCGTCGTGAGGAGCGGCAGATACGCCTTGGAAAAGAGTGGCTCGGCATCGGGCGAGACCTGGTAGAGGGTAGCCGGTTTTCCCACCCTGCCGTCCCGCCGCTCTCCCTGGGGTTGGACAAAGCCATCGCGTTCCAACGTGGCCAGATGGGCCCGAACGGCGTTATCAGTCAAGCCGAGGGCCTCTGCCAGCTCGTCGACCGTCATTTCGCCCCGCCGCAACAGGCCCAGCACTCGCCCTCGAGTCGTCTCCTGGATTCGTTCCGGCTTTGTCGGTCCTGCCCCTGGTATCTCCGCCATAACCAAAAGTGTCATGGGGATGCCGATTTGTCAAATTAGTCAAAGAAAAACTTGACAAACCATCAGGCCTCCGCTATCCTCTGGGTCGACGGGATCAAGTGATGCTGACGGATCCCCTCACCCTCCCCTCCAAAATTGGAGCCGAAAATGTCAAAGTCCTATCTCAGCTTTGCGGCTATCCCTCTCGCACTCGCCCTTGCAGCACTCAGCGGTGGAAGTGGCTTCCTCGCGGCGCAGGAAGATGCCGCGGTCGCCGCGCCGGCGCTGGACGACGCCACCGTCGTGGCGATCTTCGACAACGCCAACACGTTCGACATCGAGACTGGCAAGCTTGCAGCCAGGCGTGGTCAATCCAACGCGGTGCGTCAGTTCGGAGCGATGCTCGCCCGCGACCACGGTAGGGTTCGCCAGGAAGGCCGCGATCTGGCCAGGAAGCTCGGTATGACGCCCACCCCACCCGTTGGCGACCAGAGCGCTCGAGACCAGGCGGCTACGCTGCGCCGGCTGAGCGGCCTGAGTGGGGCCGAGTTCGACCATGCGTTTCTGCAGCATGAGGCCGCGTTCCACAAGGAAGTCATTGCCGCCGTAGGGTCCACGTTGCTCCCGGCGATCAAGAACGAGGAGCTGAAAGCCCTGGTGGTGAAGGTGGCCCCCGCCTTCCAGGCACACCTCGTCATGGCGGAGAACCTCGGCCAGCGCCTCGCCACAAAGTGATTCAGCGAGGCAAAGGACGGGTTGGCGAGCAGCTCGCTAGCGGTCCCGGACGGAATGTCGAGGCTGGGGAGCTGCTCTACACCATGGGTCAGCCGGCAGAGAGTGTTTACCTGGTTCGCAGTGGGCTGGTGAAGACCAGCCTCGTCTCGCCCGGCGGCCAGGAGGTGACCCTGCACCTTTACCCGGCCGGTGAGATCCTCGGAGAGCTCTGTCTCTGTACCGCCGAGCGCCGGGAGCAGGCCGTGGCGCTGGAGACGAGCGAAGTAGTCGAGATCCCGCTCACGGCTCTGCTCAGACGTGTACGTCAGGATCCAGAAGTTGCACTGGAATTCGCGTCCGCAGTGTGCGAGCATCTCGCCGACGCACATGAGGGGCTGCGCAGTCTCTCCTTCGACCCGGTTACGGAACGCCTCGCGCGGGCCCTGCTTGGACTCGCCGACCGCCTGGGAGAGACTGGAGCACGGGGCAGGCGCATTGCCTACCACATTACACAGGAGGAGCTTGCCCGCATGATCGGCGCTCGACGTGAAGTCGTCTCCGGCATCCTCAACCGCCTCCGAACCGATGGGTTGATCAGCTATACCCGCCGAGGACTCATCGAGGTGAACAGAGAGGCCCTCACGGCCTACGTCGATTCCATCTCGGAAACGTGATCAGAGCGACTTCAGATACTCCACCAGATCGGCCTTCTCTTCGGCGGTAAGTGTGAGGCCCTTCTTTGTATCGTAGAGCTCCACGACGGCCTCCAGTGTCGCGGCGATCCCGTTGTGGAAATACGGCGGATGCTGCAGGAGCGCGCGGAGCGGCGTGGTGCGGTACTGCTTGGTTGCGCTGCGGGAGGCGTAGCTCGGCACCCCGTTCGGCTCCGGCTCGCTCACCACCTCCGCGGGGTCGTGGAGCCGGGTGTTCGCGTCGGTGAGCCGGTTGCCCAGGTGACAGGTCGCACAGCGTCCCGCGCCCTGAAAAACCGCCCGGCCGCGCTGGGCGGCTGCAGGGTCGAAGCTTCCCGCAGGTGGTGCCGGGGCCTGGAGGCTCAGTTGATAGGCCTGAAGCGCCTCCAGTTTGGGGGAAATGAGGTCGGGAGGGTTCTGCACGGTCACCCCGATGCGAGAATCGACGAAGGTGCCGTGCCCATGCATCTGGGTAACGCCGACGTAGAGATTCCAGTAGGCGATGTCCGCGCCGTCGCCGGTGTAGATGATGCTGTTCACACCGAGGAGGCCGTAGGCAGGCGGGATGACGACGGGCCCGTTCACGCCGTCGAAATTGAAGCGAGGATCGTACCTGCCCGGGCCCCACGAGTTGTACACCGCCTTCTGGCCGGCGGAAGGGGCTGGTGAGAGCGCGATGATCGCGCCGGGATTGAGATCCGAATTGGGCCAGCCATCGAGCCGCGCACCGATTCCCGGAGCGAAGGAGTTGTTCACGGTCGAGTGGCAGAGAGCGCAGGTGGTGCCGACCCGGACCAGAGTGTCGCGGCCGCCGATCGCCTCGACGGTGCCCTTCAGGCCGACAACGGCATTCAGCTTGAGAAGCGCCACCGTCGTCGCCGGGTCGGTCAGGCTGATCGCGCCGCTCTGGATGCCCTGCACCACCTCGGGGGGAAGCGCCTCGGCGTCGACCTTGAGACCCACCGAAAGCGCGGTAGTGGGATCCACGGCGGCCTGAATGACCTCGTGTATCCGGAGCGTATCGGTCCAGAACGTCTCGTCGCCAAAGGTGTCGAAGCGGAAGATGTCCTTCCCTTCAGCTACCAAAGCGGGATCGGCCGGCTCTGGGCCGGCGGAGCCATTACCGCCGCAGGCGACCATCAGCGCGGTCACGCTGCCCCCCACCAGTCTGGCGGCACCTGCCGCGCGGAGTAGGGTGAACATGACAACTCCTCTCATCGCTCTCGCCTCCCTGAAGCCGCTCGGTTCCACCGATCGGACGGCGCGGGTGGACGCCCCGCGGTGGCCACATCCAATGTAGGAGTGGCGGGAGCGGCGGTCTGTTATCGAGCTAACATCCCGTGTAACGCAGGAGGAGCGTGCGACACATCAGCCGGAGGAACGGTGAAGAGGAGGCTTACTGTGCCAGCGGTCATCCACAAAGCACAGGGCATGTGAATGCCCTGGTTAAGGTCACGACCCGTTCGGCGCATCCGGGTCCGGGTGCACCACCATGAGAAGGAAGACGCCACCGGCCGCCGAACGAGCGGCGTGCTCCAGGCCCGGTGCCAGGACCAGCACGTCACTTGGGGCCAACAGATACCCTTGGTCGAGGGCGCAGACAGTCACTTCGCCTTCAAGGACGTGGATCGTGACCGGCCCCCCGGTGCTGTGTGCGGGGAGTGTTCCCCCCGGGGCAATGGCAACGATCGTCAGCCGGAGCGGTCCTTCCTTGACCAATGTCCGGGCACTCCTACCATGCCGGGCCAGAAGCGAAGGGTCGATCAGACTTTGGTCCTCCGTCAGATGATGGATGCGGACATCGCCGGCAAGTGTCCGGCGCAGTGATGACATGGTGGCTCCTTCGCGATGTGGTCGGTGGTTACATCGAGCGCCGCTCGGTGCCGGTGCCAAACGGCTTCACCCGGCTCCACGCGTGCAGCGCAAACGTGCCCGCCGCGGCTGCCTCCGCCAATCGGCCGATAAGAGGCGCCCAAGGCGTACCGCTCCCCTGCCCGAAACCGGCTGAGAGCACCCCGACGTTGAGCATCACCCAGGCCAGCATCACGGCAGTTTCGCCTCC
>JBKJZM010000157.1:0-3581 GCA_046715295.1 Gemmatimonadales bacterium
CGTCATCGTAACGCACGAGGGCGGGGTACCGGCGGCGACGGCCGCCGCACTGGTGGAGCTCGCGGGCCGGCTCCGCCGCCTCGAGGCTCACGGGCTCACCGCGGTGCCGAGCACCCGGCTCCTGGTCACGACGGCGCGCCTGATCGCTGCGGGCATTCCGCCCCGGGACGCCTGCCGGGCGGCGATGGCGGCGCCGCTTACCGACGAGCCCGAGCTTCTCGCGGCGATGGACGCCCTCGTGACAGCCTCCTTCCAAGGGTAGCAAAGGAATGATCTCGCCCGGAAACCTGAAATGAGCTTTCGAATCGCCCATCGTGTATTGGCCGGGGTCGCAATGGCAGCCATAGTGAGCTGTTTTGGTCTTGGCCCATTCTCGTCTCACCCTGTTACCGCGGAAACCCCGACCCTAAGATTCGAGGTTTTTTTTGCTGGCCACACCCACGGTAAGGGCACGCTCGACCTGCTCACCGGCCGACGCCTATCGCTCCAGGTTGAAGGCCATGGGCACACCGAGGCCGACGGCAGCTTCCGACTCGACCAAATTGTTACTTTCGAGGACGGTGCGGTGGAGAAGCGGACCTGGCGGCTAGTGAAACGCGGTCCGCGTACCTACACCGGCACGCTCAGTAATGCGGACGGGGCTGTGTCTGCGGAAATGGCTGGTAACCGATTCCATTTGCGCTACCTGCTGCGGCAACCGGCGGTCTATATGGAGCAGTACCTCTATCTGCAGCCGGACGGCCGAACGGTACTGAACCTGGCCACGATTACAGTGATCGGCCAACCGTGGGCAAGACTCACGGAAGAAATTACGAGGGTAGACGAGCGCGGACCCGAATCGGAGAACTAGTCTGCCAGGGGGTGGACGATGGCGGAGCCCGAGGACCTGATTCTGGAGTTCGCCCACCGGGGTGTCATTGCGGCCGAGCGGCTCTGGCTGCGATATCACGTGGACGCCGACGCGACGCGGCGGACCCTCGCCGGCCTCCGGCCCCACGTGGAGCTTCTGCTCGCGGCGCTCACGGATAAGTCCGTTGGCGTGCGGCCCGCCGACCCGCCGGCCCCAGCGAGTTGGGTGGCGCGCCTGGCGCGGCAATCCCCCCGTCATCTCCGCGGCCTACCATCCCCCATGGCCACCGGCGACGCCGAGCTGCACATCCCGCGGCTCCCGCCGGCATCGCTCGTCGCCGCCGGCCGCACCCCCGCCGCGGTCTACCGCCTGTTGGTTGCGGAGCACGTCGCACGTCTCCAGCGGGGCACGCCCGGCCACGCGCCGGGCGAGCCGGATTCGCCAGAGCGTCTTCTCTACGAGCTCTGCGAGGCGGTGGCCGCGGAGCACTACCTGGCCCGCACCCTTCCGGGGCTGGTGCCCGACCTGACTGCGGCGCGAAAGGCGGCACTCGCCGAGCGACCTGGCTTGGCCGAGCTCCGCCCGGTGGAGCGTGCGATCGAGCAGCTGGTGCAACGGGTCCTCGCCGCCCCGCCCACCACGTCACCTCCCGGGGTCCCCCTGGCGGCCACTCCCGCGGAGGCACGGGCCTGGGCCCACGTCAGGTGCGCGCTGCTGCCCCCGGACAGCGGACACTGCCGCGGCCTCCCGCCGGTTCCGCAGTGGGGCCGGGTGCTCGTGGTGAGCCTGCCGGCGGAGCTCGCCGTGCACGGCGACTCACACCCTACCACCGCTGCGTCACCCGGTCGCACTCATCCCCTCCGGCGGTCTCCTCGCCCTCGCGAGGCTCAGCCTGGGGAAGACAGCCAGTCGATGGGTATGTGGATAATCCGACCCGATGAGCCGCAGGAGAGCGTTGAAGACCCGATGGGAATCGAGCGTCCCGCCGACCGGGACGCGGAGGCGGCCCCGGAGGAGTTGGCCGATGCCCTGGCTGACCTTCCCCAGGCCCAGGTGATCGCCACTCCCAATGCTCCACGCGAGGTTCTCACCAGCGAGGGGCCGTTGCCCCGCGCCCGGCGCCCCACGACCAACGAGGTGTCAGGGACTGGCCTGGTCTATCCCGAGTGGGATTGCCGAGCGCAGGCCTACCGACTCGAGGGGGCGGTGGTGCGAGAGGTGCCCGTCGCTCCTGGCGACGGTGCCTGGGCCGAAGCGGCGCTGGAGCGGCACTCGTCTCTCGTGCGGAGGGTGCGGAGGCAGTTTGCCCGGCTGCGTCCGCGGCGCAGCCGGGAGCACGGGCAGCCGGAGGGTACCGAGCTCGACCTCGAGGCCTTGGTTGACGCCTACGCCGACCGGCGGGCGGGAGTCGCCCAATCCGGTGGCGAGGATCGGTTCTATGTGGCGGAACGGGCGGCACGGCGGAGTCTCGCCATCGCGGTTCTGATTGACGTTAGCGCGTCAACCGACAGTTGGCTGGCGGGGACCCGGCGGGTGATTGACGTCGAGAAGGAGGCGCTCCTCGTCGTCGGCGAGGCGCTCGAATGGCTGGGGGACCGGTACGCGATGTACGCCTTCTCGGGAGAGGGCCCGGCCGGCGTGCAGGTGCAGGTGGTCAAGGCATTCAGCGACCGTGGCGGGGCCTTGGTCCACCGGCGAATCGAGCGCCTCGAGCCTGACCGGTACACCCGGGTCGGCGCGGCGGTGCGTCACGTCACCGCCCGCCTCGCTACGGAACCGGCTGAGCGGCGGCTACTTCTGCTGCTCACCGACGGGCGTCCCAACGACGTAGATCAGTATGAGGGCCGCTACGGGGTGGAGGACACGCGGCAGGCAGTGCGGGAAGCGGCCTGCGAGGGAGTGCTGGTCTTCGGCCTGACCGTGGACCGCTCCGCGCCTACCTACCTCACCACCTTGTTCGGGCCCGGAAGGGCAGCGCTGCTTCGCGCTCCCGAGCGGCTGCCCGGTGCGCTGGTGGAGGTGCTCCGGCGGCTGGTTGCTCCGCGAGCGGCTCGATGAAGCAATCGCGGGTGGCCTGTGTCACGTATCCATCCTTGATGGGCACCCTATTTCGCGAAGACCATGTTTCCCGTGCTCGGGTCGAGATAGAATGTCTCGCCCCGCGCATTCCTCTGCACTACTGACCCGCCTCGTCCAAGCCGAGGATCGTGACCTGCCCCCCGTGGTTGAAATCAATGGTCTTGAACGTTCGCCGGCGGGGCGACGTGGCTGATCGGGCGGCACCCTCCCGCATCTTGAGTTGGACATCCGGCGCGAGAAACGTCATGTCCCCGGTTTCGGGATCGAGGTAGAAATACTCGTTCCTCGCATTCTGGTAGATGGTGTGCTCGTTGTCGGTGCCGACGATGGTATAGCTCGCCTCCTGCTTCATGTACCGGTCCGCGAACTTGAGGCAGCAGAGGTCCAGCGTCAGAGCGGTACACGTGGCCGTCGAAGATTACGGCTCACAATGGGATTGCAGCTGTGATTGAAGAACCGCGCGTCGTTGCCGTTGCGGGCGCCGTCGATGGCCGTCGTGTTCCAGGGCACAGACATAGGTGCGAAACGGCGTGCCTTCTTCCAGCCGCCGGAGCAACCCGAGGATGGGAACGTGATCGCCGGTGTATTCGATGATTCGGGTGCCGCGCGGGATCCTTCGTTTCGCAAACACACCCCTTCCCTCGATGCGAGA
>JBKJZM010000158.1:0-7103 GCA_046715295.1 Gemmatimonadales bacterium
ACCGAGATCGTGCGGCCGCACTTGGTATCGATGTCAACGGAATCGAAAGTGCGCTCTACAACGCGTACGGCGCCCGCCAGGTCAGTACCATCTACACCCCGAACGACCAGTACTGGGTGGTGATGGAGCTGCTGCCGCAGTATCAGCGCGACCTCTCCGCCATGAACCTGCTGCACCTGACCGGCCGCGAAGGAGTGTCGGTGCCGCTTGGCAGCCTCGCGCGGGTGACGCCTTCAACGGGACCCCTGACCGTCAATCACTCGGGCCAGCTGCCGTCGGTGACGCTATCGTTCAACCTGCTCCCGGGCACGTCCATCGGCACTGCAGTCGACCGGGTCGAGGCGGCCGCACGCGAGGTGCTTCCGTCCACCATCAGCACCAGCTTTGCCGGTACCGCGCAGGCGTTCCAGGCCGCGCAGCAGGGCCTCCTGGTGCTTCTGGTCCTGGCAATCCTGGTGATCTACCTGGTGCTCGGCATTCTCTACGAGAGCTTCGTGCACCCGATGACCATTTTGTCCGGGCTCCCCTTTGCCGGATTCGGTGCACTGGTGGCACTGATGATCTTTCAGCTGGACCTGAGCATCTACGCGTTCGTGGGCGTCATCATGCTCGTGGGTATCGTCAAGAAAAACGCCATCATGATGATCGACTTTGCCATCGAGGCCGAACGGCATGAGGGGACCAGTGCCCGACAGGCGATCCTGCAGGCCGCCACTGTGCGGTTCCGCCCGATCATGATGACCACCATGGCCGCGCTGGTGGGCACGCTGCCTATCGCGCTGGGGCATGGCGCCGGCGCCGAGTCTCGGCGGCCGCTCGGCGTGGCCGTGGTGGGCGGCCTGCTCTTCTCCCAGATCATCACGCTCTATATCACCCCGGTGGTGTACACCTATCTGGATGCGTGGCAAAAGCGTCTCGCGCGGCGGCGGGGCACGGGGCCCCGCCAGTACCCGGAACCCGGCATCGGTGAAGCGAGAGCAGCCGGAGCTGCCGGATGAGCGCTGTCGACGCGGTCTCGGTTCCCGCGAGCAATCCCCGGCTGATCGAGGAAAGCCGGATGCTCGGCGAGGTCACCCGGGAGCTGGGCAAGGTGATCGTCGGGCAGCATGCCATGGTCGAACGCCTGCTCATCGGCCTTCTGGCCGATGGCCACGTTCTCCTTGAGGGAGTTCCCGGTCTGGCGAAGACCTTGGCCGTCCGCACCCTGGCCGCGACCATCGCCGGCGGGTTCCACCGCATACAGTTCACTCCCGACCTGCTGCCCTCCGACCTGATCGGCACCATGGTTTACAATCAGCGGAGTGGTGACTTCACGGTGCAGAAGGGGCCGATCTTCAGCAACATCCTGCTGGCGGACGAGATCAACCGGGCGCCGGCCAAGGTGCAGAGCGCGCTGCTGGAAGCAATGCAGGAGAAGCAGGTCACCATCGGCGGCCAGACTTTCCCGCTGCCCGAGCTCTTCCTGGTGCTCGCAACCCAGAATCCGATCGAGCACGAGGGCACGTATCCGTTGCCGGAGGCTCAGGTCGACCGCTTCATGTTCAAGCTTGTGGTGACCTACCCGGAGCGCCGGGAAGAACGCGAGATTCTCGACCGGATGACGGCTGGGCCCGAGCCGACCGCGCGCCATGTGCTCGACCCCGAGCGCGTTCTCCGGGCCCGCCAGCTGGTGCAGGAGGTGTACGTGGATGGCCGGATCAAGGAGTACGTCCTGGATCTGGTCGCGGCCACCCGTCAGCCCGCCGCCGCGGGTCTGCCCGATCTCGCGCCGCTCATCGAGTACGGCGCCTCCCCCCGGGCGTCGATCTATCTTGTCCGCGCCGCCAAAGCGCATGCTTTCCTTCAAGGCCGCTCGTACGTCATGCCCGAAGACATCAAGGCGTTGGGCCTGGACCTTCTTCGCCATCGGCTGCTGCTGACCTATCGAGCCGATGCCGAAGGGGTTGGTTCCGATACCCTCCTGGCAAGGATCTTCGAGACCGTTCCCGTTCCATGAGCCCCGAGGAGGTCATGCGCGAGGTGCGGCGAATCGAAATCACGACCCGCCACCTGGTGCGGGACATCGTGGCCGGCGAGTACTCCAGCGCCTTCCGCGGTAGAGGCGTCGAGTTCGCCGAGGTACGCGAATACCAGCCGGGCGACGACGTCCGCACGATCGACTGGAACGTCACCGCGCGCCTGGGCTCGGCTTACGTCAAGCGCTATCTGGAGGAGCGGGAGCTCACGGTCGGCTTTGTGGTCGACTTCAGCGCCTCCAAGCGGTTCGGCAGTCAAGTCCGAACCAAGGGGGACCTGGCCACAGAAGTCTGCGCGGTACTGGCGCTCGCGGCCGCGCGCAACAACGATCGCGTCGGGACGCTCTTCTTTACCGACCGCGTCGAGCGGATGATTCCGGCCCGAAAGGGCCGGCGGCACGCCCTCCGCGTCATCAGCGAGCTCCTCTCCTTCGAGCCGGCCGGTTCCGGCACCAACCTGTGCTCTGCCCTGGAATATCTGGAATCCGTGGTCCGGCGCCGCTCGGTGCTGTTTATCGTCTCCGACTTCATGGCCACGGGCTACCAATCCGCACTCGGCCGCCTGGCCCGCAAGCACGATGTGGTTGCCGTACAGCTCACGGACGCGCGGGAGCGGGAGCTGCCCGACGCCGGCCTGGTCACCCTGCGTGATCCGGAGAGCGGCGCCTGGCGGTTCGTCGATACCGCCAGTGAGCCGGTCCGAACCGAGTTCCGCCGCCGAATGGCACAGTTCGATTTCGAGCTGGAGCGCGAACTGCGCGAGCGCGGCGCCGATCTCGTGAGGCTGGAGACCGGCCATCCGTATGCCGAGCCCCTGCTGGCCTTCTTTCGCCGGCGGGAGCGGATGCTGTGGCGATGATGATGGTGGAGGAAGCTGTCATCCTGGGCGCGTTTGTCATCCTGAGCCCATTCGCTCCGCTCAGGGCCGGCTCCGCGCAGGATCTATCGGCCCAGCTGTCCGGCCAGTCGTTCCAGGTGACTCCCGATACTGGCGCGGCAACGGTCGGAGACTCGGTGACTGTCCGATTTCGCATCCGCCTGCACGAGCGAGACCAGCTGCTCGACTCGATTCCCCAGGTGGTCGGGGTCCTCCCACCCGGTGTTCGGGTGCTCTCGGTAGAGAAGCTCAGCCGATCGGCGGACCGCGGGTATCAAGGAGGTGCGCGCGTGGCGTTCTATCGACCGGGCCGGCGGGCGGTTCCGACCTTTGGCCTGCCATTCATGCGCATCGTGGAAGGTATCACCCGGGCCACCCTCGCGAGCGACTCAGCCTTCGCCGACATCACTCCCATTCTGGCCGCGGGAAACCCGTCCCTAAGGGACATCAAGGAGCTGGAACGGAGGCCCGTTCCACTCGTGCCTCTGCTGGCGCTGGCTCTGATCCTTCTGGTCACCGCCGTTGGCTACGTTCTGATCCGCCGGAAGCGCCGGCGCCGGCCGGTTTTGCTGCCGCCCGAACCTCTCGCCGAGCCGTTAGCCCCGTCACCGTATCAGATCGCACATGATCGGCTGGAGGCGATCGAACGGGAACGCTGGCCCTCACATGGCCAGGTCGCGGCTCACTACGACGCCGTGACTCAGGCGCTGCGGCAATATCTCGAGGCCGCGGAAAACTTCGGAGCGTGTGAGCGCACCACCTCGGAGCTGCTATGGACCCTTCCGCCCCACCTGAGCAGAGCCGGCCTTCGCGACCGGTGCCACGACGTTCTGAGCGAGGCTGACATGGTGAAGTTCGCCCAGGCGCGGCCCAGCAATGCCGGCGCGGATGACTTCCTGAGGCGCGCCCGACACTTGCTCGAAACCTGGCACCAGGCCCGGCCGGCCGCAGAGAGCGTCGATGCGGTTCGCTGACCCGATCGCCCTTCTCCTGCTTGTAGTCCCGTTCGTTTACGCGGCGCTCGCGTGGGTTCGAAGACGCCGGGTTCCGGCAGAGCACATCGGCTTTCCGGCGCTCGCGTTCCTCGACGACGTCCGGCCCAGCCGGCGGGCCAGATGGCGGCCGCTACTGAGGGGGCTGTGGGTCAGCGGTTTGGCTCTTCTCATCGTCGCGCTGGCCCGCCCCCAGCTGGCTCATGACGTTCGGGAGATCCGGCTGCGCTCCCGCAACATCATGGTGGCGCTGGATATCTCGAGCAGCATGAAGGCTGGTGACTTTCAACCGGGCAACCGGCTGGAGGTGGCTCGACGAGTGCTCAACGACTTCGTGCAACAACGCCAGGGTGATTTGATTGGCCTGGTGACGTTTGCCGGACGCACCTTCCTCCAGGCTCCCCTCACCCCCTATACTGATTTGCTGGGTCAGACCATCGAGCTGGTGGACATCGGAATGCTGCCCGATGGCACCGCCATCGGGACCGCGCTCGCCATGAGTCTCAATCAACTCAAGGACCTGCCCGCCAAGGCCAGTGTCATCGTGCTGATCACCGACGGCGCCAACAATACCGGGAAACCGTCACCCTATGCCGCCGCCGAAGCGGCCCGGTCTCTGGGCATCCGGATTCACTCCATTGGACTCAGCACGGCCGACACCTCCCAGGCCGATCGTAACCTGATCTGGCGCTGGGGCCGGGCTCCTGCCCGCCTGAGCCGCTCCGACGAGGCCGTGCTTACCCGCATCTCTTCCCGCACCGGGGGCCGGTATTACCGGGCCACCGACCCGGACGCGCTGCGGCGAATCATGCGCGAGATCGACCCGCTGGAACGCCAGGACGTCTCCATCCAGGAGATGCGGGACTACCGGGAGCTCTACCTGCTTGCTCTGATACCGGGACTGCTCCTGCTCGCCCTGGAGCTGGGACTTCGCATGACCTGGCTCCGCACCCTGCCCTGATTGCGATGACCTTCGCCTACCCGCTCGCCCTCGCGCTTCTGCTGCCAGCCCTGACCCTGGCGGCGTGGGCCCTGCGCCGGCACGATCGAGGGAGAAGAGTCCGGCTCCACACCTTCGGACAGCCCGGTCTGCTGGCACGCGGGTCCGTGCTTCCTTCGCAGCGGCGGAGTACGGCCCGGCACGCCCTGACACTTGGCGGGCTGAGTCTCGGCCTGCTCGCCGCGGCCCGGCCGCAGTTTGGCGACCGGCCCGCATCGCTGGTCCATACCGGGCGCGACCTGCTGGTGCTGCTCGACCTTTCCCGTTCGATGAACGCCGACGACGAAGAGCCTCTGCCGTCAGCTCGGGACCGGCTCAGCCGGCTGGCGCTTGCAAAGGGCGCGGTGCTGGAGGCGCTGGCCGGGTCGCCGGGCAACCGGGTCGGACTCGTCGTTTTCGGTGGGAGCGCCTTTCTCCAGCTCCCGCTCACCGCCGATCACCCCGCATTCCGCCGCTTCCTCGACGCCGCCACGACCGACGACCTCGCCAATCCGGCCACTGATCTCTCGCGGGCCCTGGCGGCCGCTGCCACGACGTTCGAACACGAAGGCGAGCGGGGCTTTCAATCGGTACTGCTTCTCTCCGATGGTGAGAGCGTCGAGGGAGACGTCGGCCCTCCGCTCAAGCGGCTTCGCCTGGCCGGAGTTCCGGTTGTCGCGGTCGGCATCGGTAGCAGTGAGGGCGCGCCAATTCCGGCGGATAGCGGCGAGGCACCCGAGAAGTGGCATCGCGACCACATCGGCCGCGTTGTTCAATCCCATCTCGAGGAAGGCGAGCTCCGGCGGGCCGCAAACGAGACGGGCGGGGTCTATTTGCGTTGGACACCGGGAGTGGGGGCGAGCCTGAGCGCCGAGCTGGGGAAGCTGGAGAAGAGAACGATGTCGTCCCGCACCTCCCCGGAGCGGGCGGATCGGTTTCAGTGGCCGCTTGGCCTGGCGATTCTGATGCTTGGTCTGGAGCCACTGATCGCGACGAAGCGAAGGAAAAGTAAAGAAGCATCGGCGCTTTTCTTCCTTGCGGGCGCGGCTAACCTGGTAGGCTGCAGCCCGGGAATGGGCGAGGCCCGCAATGGCGTGCAGCACTACCACGCAGGGCGCTATCCAGAAGCGCATCAGGCATTCGAGCGCGCCCTTGAAGCCTCCGGCGATCCTACGCTGCACTATGATCTCGGCGTGACGCTCTATCGCCTCAGGCGGTACGATGAAGCGGCGAAGAGCTTTCGGGAGGCGGCGGCCGTCCCTCGGCTCCGGCAACGTAGCTCCTACAATCTCGGCAACGCCTACGTCCGAGCCGCCGAAGAGGCGCCGGAAAAGGACGAGCCTCTCCGGCAGGCCATCGGTGCGTACGAAGAGGCGCTTCGCTTGCATCCGGCGGATTCAGCGGCCAAATGGAACCTGGAGCTGGCGATTCAACGGCGGGGCGAGGATCGAGAGTCGGGCGGCTCGTCAGGCCGCGGCCGTTCGGCCGACTACGGGCAGGGCAACATGAACGTCCCCGGTTACGAGGGGAATCCGGAGGCGGCGGTCGGGGCGATGGCCGGTGGCGGGTACGGGTCGGGCGAAGGAGAATCCGCCGAAGAGCTCAGCGAAGCCCAGGCCCGCGCGTTATTGGAGGCGCTCGAACGAGAACAGCTCAATAGTCACGAGGGCCGGCAGTCTTCTGGAGGCGGCGCCGGCCAAAAGGATTGGTGAGCCCCCAGTCGACGTTCACGAGGGCCACACCGAGCAGTATTACGGCTGCAGCCGCAACCGTTCTCACCGAAACCGGCTCACCCAGCACCGCCCATCCAAGCAGCACCGCGACGATCGGATTGACGTACGCGTAGGTGCCCACCTTGGCAATCGATGTGACACCGAGCAGCCAGATATAGGCAGTGAACGCGACGAGGGAGCCGAACACGACCAGATAAAGCCAGGCCAGCGCGGCGCGGGCGGAAACATCAGAGATGTTGAACCCTCTAAACTCACCCGAGAGAGCGGCGACCAGGAGGCAGAGCAACCCGCCCGTGATCATCTCCAGGCTGGTGGCCAGGAACGGCGATTTGGGCAGCGGTGCGGACTTCGAGATGACCGATCCCCACGCCCACGATGCGGCCGCGAGAATCAGCACCGCGGCTCCGAGGAGATCCATACCGTTGCCGCTGCCCTGGGGAAGGACGAGCAGTCCCACTCCCGCCGCGCCCAGCAGGAGGCCGGCGACCACCTGCGTGCTGGGACGCG
>JBKJZM010000159.1:0-19793 GCA_046715295.1 Gemmatimonadales bacterium
GCGCATTGTACTCGAGCAGCTGGCGGAATAGCTCACCCCGGCGCGGCTCACTGGCCGGTAGCTCCATCACGCGGACCCGGAGGATGACCACCGGCGGCGCGTAATGGACCACCACCTCGGCATCGTCAGGGGTCCGGGTCAGCCACAGGTTAGGCTCGACCTCGGTTACGGCAAGACCGCCCCCATCGAGCCGGTCGAGCCATGACTGGATGTCTTCTCGGGTTATCATCGATGCGCTCCCCCGGGCAACTGGTCCGCCTGTCTGCCGTGCGCGAGGAGCCGCTCGGCGAAATCTAACCGTTCCTCGACCTCGGCCAACCGGTTTCTGAGGTCGTCCACATAGTCCGTCACCCGCGCGCGCATCTCCCCGATTTCGGCCTGGGCATCGCCCGGTTCGGGGCGACCGCCGAGCCGGCGGGCGAGCGCCGAGCCGATCGGACCGAACAGCATGGCGACCGCTGCGGCTCCGATCGCGAGAAACATCGCGAGCTCGCCCGCTCCGGTCATCGGCCGCCCTCCTCGGTACGCGCGCCGAGGCGGGCCGGTTGCTGGGCCTGGGCCAGGAGCCGCTCGGTGAAGTCCACCCGCTCCTCCAGCTCCACCAGGCGAGACTGCAGCAAATCCATATCGGCCAGACGGGTGTGGAGCTGCTCTACCTCGGCCCGGAGAGCGGAATCGGCGTTCCCCTTCCCCTCCATGCGACGGGCAAAAGCCCGCATGATGGGCCACAAAATGATGGTGAGCGCGATGAATGCGGCGACCGGGATCAGAACGAAAACGGGTGAGATACCGTCGTTCATGAAGAGCAGATTCGGGTCGAACGGCGGCACCGGCGGTATCGGGGGGACCGGGGGCACCGAGACTTGGAGGATCATCATCCGGCACTCTCTCCCTTATCCAACTCGTTGCGATCCTGGTTCTTGAGCAGAATGCGCTCGGCGAAATCGACCCGCTCGTGGAGGTCCGCCACCTCCTGCCGGAGGGCATCCACCTCGGCCAGGAGCTCAGGATCCTGCATCGGCTCCCCATGGCCCCGAAGCCGATCGGCCAAAGCCTTGCCCACCGGGCTGATGGAAAGGAGAAAGAGGGTCCCTCCTCCAAAAATCAGGATTATGGCGAGTATGCCTTCCACGTCCATTCCGTCTGCGTTCTCCGACCGCGGTGAGGCCCAATTCTCCCTCGACCCCACATGTACGGGCCGAGCCCTGCAATTGTTTCACAACGAAACGGTCATCTCATGGGGGTATGTGAGGGTCTACACCAGCTCCACCATCTCGATGGCGGCGAGAGAAACCGCGATTTCGGTATCATCACTCCCGGCCGGTCTGAGATAGACCTCGTGAGCGGTGACGTGGGTGTCCACGCTCATAGGAATACCAATCACCTCGGTCCGAGCAGTTGTCATGATTCGAACCGCCTGCTCGTGTCCTCCCGCGTAGCCCAGCAAGGAGACAATCTCTTCGTAGGTCATCTGGACCTCCCCCCGACTTCGGAAGCCATCAATCTAGGTTCCAGCTGGTCGTATCGCTATGCGACTCCTCGTCTGCGATTCATCCGAGCTACGGGCGCTAGGTCTTACTCTCAAGAAGGTACGCGATTCGTGCGGTACGGCAACGCGCGCCGAGACCGGTCATGCGTGGAACCGGATGAAAGTGAGAAGATCGACCCCCTCCCTGCGTTACTTCTGTATCGATCCCGGCTCATTGAGGGACCAGACACGGCCATGGAAATCCCAAGTGGGAGGAAACGTGCGACGCGATGACCTCATGATCAGTGCCCTTCTCCGCCTCGCCCTCGTTGCCGCGCCGCTCGGGGTTGCCGGTGCCCAAGACGAGATCACCAAACCGACAACCACGACCAGCCGCCTTCCGGCCCCCACTCCTGTCGCCCGGCAGATCCCCGACGGGCGGATCGAGGTGCGATGGTCCGCCGTTGCGGGCGCGGCGAAGTACCAGCTCATCCGATCCGTGCCGCCCGCTGTCGCGACGCCGCTCTCACCACCCGATCCCGCTGACACCATCTACCTCGATCGGGACGTGAAGGCAGGGAACACCTACTACTACGTCGTCGGGGCCGTGGACGAGAGCGGGCAGCTAGGGATCAAGCGGGGAGCCCTCCCCGTGACGGCCAGCATCTCGGCAACGGAGGGCGGTGCGTTACCCGGACCGGTTGGAGGAGGTGCCGACTCAGGAACAGCGACAGCCGGGGCTTCCGATACCGCGGCGGCCCCAGATACCTCGACTTCCGAGTCGCGGAGCGCAATGCTGGAGCGTGCCTTCCGCGACGGCGGGCAACGGTTCCCTAAATACCAGGCGGACAAGCCGCTCTGGCTTGCCCTGGCGGACAAGTCCGGATTGACCTATGAGGAATTGGTTAAGTCCTGGGGAGCGATCTTCCTCGTTGACTACGTGTTTCAGAGTCTGCTCGAACGGCAGCCGAGCACGGACGAGATGAAGCGCCACGCCTCGTTCCTTGGGAACGCTCTCGGCTCCTGGCGCAACCTCTGGCGCGAGATCGCCACCACCCCCGAGCGGGACCAGAAGTTCGGCTACTACGCACCGGCCCCGTTCAACTCACGGGAAGACGCCCAGCGCGCATTCGGTCGCAAGTCGCCTCCGACTCCCGAGCAATGCTTCGGCGGCATGGGTGACAAGTGCGAGGGCGGGATCCCGGCGTACCCAGAGGTCCAGCCCCGCTGGGTGAAGCGCACCATCCTGCCGGAGGGCACGGAAATGGGATTTATCGAGATCGGGGTTGCGGTTGGCAGTATCCTGCACGACAATGCCTGTCTCCAGAGCCAGGACGGATTGAACTGCAAAGGCATCGGTCCCGGCGACCTGGTCAAGACAGGGTCAGGGCCTGCCGCGCTCGAGTGGAACAAGGCGGCCTGGAACCTCCTGGACACCCGGAACTGGCGCGCCCGGTTTGGCCCCTATCCGGTGAACAAGGATGAGCGCCGGAGTGGCTGGTACGACGACCTTCGACCGGTCACCAGCCGCGAATCCTGGATGGCGCCCGCCCTGGGTATGGTTACGATCCCGGTGCAGACCATTCGCTACACCGGCGGAGAAACCAAGGCATCCCGTCGGCTCAAGGCCTCGCCGTATATCACACTCGATGGGAAGGACCAGGCGTTCTGCGCCTCGGGCGTGTTTCAGTACCGGACCAATACCCCGATGAAGTCACCCTCGGGAACCTGCCGCTAGTTCAGCACGCCGCTTGAGGCTTTCCCTACGCCTCATTCGGCGTTCCGGCTACACCACGGAGTATCCAGTCGGGGGCATGCTCTGACTGCCTCCGCGGATTTCCTGTCCGACCGTTGGCCGGAGTGAACCGGGAAGGTTTGGCGAGCCGAGCGGGAGTGCGGAGCTGTCTCTTCGGTCACGTGACCGTGGCTCTACTCCTCGCAAGGTCGAGGGTTTTCTGTACCTTCCAGCATGCCTGCCGCGCACACGCCTGCTTCCGACCCGCTCTCCGCCAGCCTCGAGACCGTAATGACGAGGTTCGCCGGGATGGTGCGTAGCGTCGGGTGGCGACACCGGCTCTCCGACGCCGATGTCGATGAGATGATGCAGCAGGTGCGGATCCGTCTCTGGCGGGCGCAGGGGGAGAGTGAGCAGATCAGCCGGACGCCTGCGTCCTATGTGTATCGGACGGCCGTGTCCGCCGCGCTCGACATGATGCGGCGGCGGCGGGCCCAACGCGTCGAGCAGACGGTGTCGATCGAGGATCCTGCCATGGCATTGGCGACACTGGCGAGCCCCGAGCGCGATCTCGAGTCCTCCGAGCTCGGGACCCAGGTCGCGCGCGCTATTGAATTGATCCCTGCCTCGCGCCGTCCGGTGGTCCGGATGTACCTCGCCGGCTACCCCCGCGAGGAGATCGCCGGCCTTCTGGGCTGGACCGAAGCGAAGACGCGAAACCTGCTCTATCGCGGACTCACCGATCTGCGGGCTCGCCTGACCGCACAGGGCATCGGATGGGAGACCACAACATGACCGATGACCAGCTCCGGGAGCTGTATGGGCGGGCGCTCGCCCGCGGCGACAGCCTGCCCGGGAATGGACCGGGTCATTGTGCAACACCCGAGAAGCTGCTGGGGCTGATTCGGCGCGAAGGGAGGGAGGAGCAGCGGCTCCAGACCTTGGATCACGTGATGGCGTGCGAGGCGTGCCGGCGCGAGTTCGATCTGCTCAGGGCGATTGAACAGGCAGGAGTCGAGATGGGCGCAGCCGCCGCCCCCGCTGGGCGATTTGGATGGCCGAAGTCTGCTCCACTGGCATTGGCCGCGTCGCTCCTGCTGGCCGTGGGCATCGTCCTGGGTGTCAGGCAGCCCCGGGAAGCAACCGACGTGACACGCGGCGGCGAGGCGGCGGTGGTGCTGCTCGCGCCTCCGGAGCGCGTTGCAGGGGACGAGCCCGTCGCCTTTGCGTGGCGCCCGGTTCCGAATGCCCATCAGTACGTATTCGAGTTGCTGGACGCAGGCTCAGGAGGGAGCGAGACGACGGCCTTCTCGCGGACCACCTCGGACACGAGCCTCATGCTGCAGCCAGCCCAGCTGCGGCGGGACCAGGAGTATCAGTGGTGGGTTCGCGCTCTCACGCCCGCGGGAGAGCTGGCCTCCCCCATGCGACCCCTGCGGGTTCGAAGCCAGTAGGCGGCGACCAACCCGCCCCCGAGGGCCGCCGCCACGGCCGCGACAATCCAGCGGGGTAACCTGGGAGGGGCACGGAGGGGAATCTTGATCAGCGGGTCTCCCACGGCCACAAATGCGGCCCACTCGCGCGCAGGTGCTCCCCGTCGCATCGCCTCGAGCTTAGCCGAGCGGAGGGCGTCACCAACCGATTGTCCTTCTGCAAGGTGACGGTAGAGCGCCTCTATGAACCCGACCGTGCTCCGGTCGCCCACCTCCCATTGGGTTGCCACTACGGCGCGAGCACCGGCCTGAATCAAGGGCGCGGTGAGCCCCTGCACTCCCTCGCCTTTGAGGACGACTCCACCCGCGGAGCGACACGATGAGAGCACTACCAGATCGGCATCCAGCCGGAGCGACGCCAGCTCGCCGGGTCCCACTAACCCGCTTTCGCCGTCGCCAGGGGCGAGCACGAGGGCAGTTCGTGCCGCCGTGTGCTCGTCGACCAGGGTATGGGTAGCAAAGTGGATGACTCGGAACCGGCCGAGATCGGCGTGCTTGAGATAGGCTTCGCTCGCGTCCCCTCGCAGCCTGAGGTCCGAGAGCGGGGAGTAGCTCGCCGCTAGCCGAGCCTCACGGGCCGAGGTGCGAAGTCGCTTCAATTTTCCCGCCTGCTCGGGTGAGGATCGGAGTGACTCGCCGGCAAAGGCCGGATCCCCGAACGCCAGCAGGTTCATCGGGCGGCTTGACGGATGGCGCGCGCGCGCTCGGCGCCAGAGTGCGGCGAGCACCCCGGCCGAGGGCGACAGGCTGATCGCGTACCGCTCAGTGGCGTAACGTCCGTCTGAGAGAAGGAGCGCGTCGAACGGCAACCGGTGCAATGGGCCATCCGGGATGATGACGAGACGCCGGATGCTGGAACCGATTCCGCGGAGGGCCGGCTCGAGCAATGCTTTTCCGAGCGCACTCGAGAGTGTCGCGGCCGGCCGGCCACTCTGTACCAACGCCACAAACCTGGAGATCTGATCCTTCATGGAGTCGGCAGCAGCCAGGACGTGGGCCCGCACTTCCCCACCCACCAGATTGCCACGCGTCAATACCAGGAGGGTCGTCGGCGCGCCGAAGGAGCCGGTTACAAACTCCAGTATCGCGGTGCTGTCGTCCGGTATCAATCCGGTGACCTCGGCACTGGTGACCCGCGGTTCGCCTCCCGATTCCTTGGGACCTCGCTCCGTGCCGCCCGCCTGCAGCGCCGAAGCCTGTTCCATGCGATCGACCAGCTCGCGCGCTCGGCGGCGTTCCGCAAGCTCGAACGACTCCGAGGCTTCGCCTCCCCGGGCCAGCGCGGCCAACACTCTCACCACACTCGCGTCGCGATCGCTCATCTCCGTGGGCGAGGCCTGGAAGGCAAGCACCCGAAGCTCCCCATCCGTGAGCGTAGCCCGCCAGCGCTCGAGCTCGTCCCAGGCTTGGGTCGCTTCGCGCCTGGCCCGGGCCAGATCACCCCGGCGGGCATGGACATCGGCCAGCCTGACGCGGGCGTCATGTCGAAACACATGCTGGCTGGTATCGAGGGTCGCGAGGTAGCTGGTGAAGAACCGCTCGGCCGCCAGGAGGTCGCCGCGGAAGAGGGCGAGCCGCCCGTCATCATAGACCAGGTCGGCACTCAGCGCGGGTCGCTTCAGCCGCCGGGCAAGAGCGTGCGCGTCGCGAAGCGCCCGTCCGGCGGCCGACCAATCGCCCTTGTGCATCGCGATGACCGCAAGATTTCGGTGGGCCGAGAGCTCGATGTTGGATTCCTGCGTCCGTTTATACCACTCCAGGACCTCGAGCGTCTGCCGGCGCGCCCCAGCCCGGTCTCCGGCCGCAAGGGAGGTGACCGCCAGGTAATCGCGTGCCTTCATTGCCCCTGCGTGATCGCCCACCCGCTCGAACATCGCGATGGATTGGTCGAGGTAATCCGAAGCAGCGGCGTAATCGCCGACGAAGATGCTGGCAGAACCCAGGGCGGTGTATGCGCTCGCCACCGCAAACAGGTTCTTTGAGGCTTGGCCCTCTCTCAGGGCGAGGCGCAACACCTCGTAGGCCTCGCCCAGGTCTCCCTGACCAAGCAACGCATTCACATGCCAGAGCAGGGCGGTAGAGAGCTGACTCCTCTCCCGACCGCGGCGGTAGAACTCCTCCGCCTGACGGAGCACCAGGATCGACGAGTCGCGCTTCCCCTCGAACTGCAGCACCTGGGCTGTTGAGCGAAGGGCCTGCGCGATGGCCCGGCTACTCCCGGCCCGCCGGGCGAGAGCGAGAGCCTGCGCGGCATCCGTCCGTGCCTCCGGCCTTCCGATGATCCCCCGTAGAGCTGCCCGTTGACGAAGGCGCTCGGCATGCAGGTCGTACAGCGTTGCGGGCCCCAGGCGCTCGACCGTATCGAGGGTGGCGAGCCCGGCTTCAATCCCTTCGCTGAACGCTCGCTGCAGTGAGATGCCGAGCAGCGCCTCAGCTTCGACGGCCGGGGCCCCGGCTGCACGACCCGCCTCGCGTGCCCGGATCATCTCCGCCCCCGCCTTTGCACTCAGGCCCTGGGCATCCAGGCCTTGCGCGAGGCCCAGGCGGGCATAGGCGGAGAGGCGATCTGGGGCCGTCGAATCAGCACCGATTATTTGACGATAGAGCCGATCAGCCGAGGCGTAGTCATAGCGGAGGCGAGCCAGGGTGGCCAGACCCAACCGGGCTGTCCGGTCCGAGGAGTCCCGGCTGAGCCGTTTTTCCAGGCGTTGAACCAGGCTAGCGGCGCTGTCCCGTTCGATCGCACGGGTCGCCTCCCACACCATGTCGCGCGGGGAATCTGTCGTGTCGGGCGGTGCGATGAGAAGCAGCCCGAGGAGGGGCGATAGGAGCGATCCGGGCATGGCCACCGTCTACCGGCGTAGGGCGCTGATCAGAGCCACTATAGGGAAGGGCCCGGGGGCTAGCAAGCGGGAGTGAGAATTGGGGGGCGGGGCTGCGTCTAGTCGGTATGGCGGGGTGCTCCGCCAGCAGGCTCCACCTTCCAGCAAGCGGAGTATGCCATGTTCCGCAGAACTCTCCTCACCATCTTCCCCGGCGGCGCCTTTCTCACCATGTTGAGCTGCTCGGTTGTGCTTGGGTGCTCAGGGGACGGTCTCCCTGGCCCCTCGGATCCTCAGGATCCCCAGAACCCACCCGAGCCTCCTGCTCCGGTTTCTGCCGCTACGATTGCCTACGCCCGTGGAGGGGAGATCAGGCTGATCGAGCCCGACGGCAGCAACGATCACACCCTCTGGACCGTGCCCCGACCGGATCTGTCCTATACCGTTACGGGCCTCTCGTGGAGGCCGGATGCCACCGAGATCGCGTTCGGGAGCGATCACGAGCAGGCAACTTCCTTTTACGAACGGGATATCTACGCGCTGGGTTCCAACGGGCTGCGGCTCCGGAAGCTGACCAACGGCCCCACCCTCGAACAGCTCGCGTCGTTCGGGAAGGGGACGGTGACTCTCCGAGTTCAGAACAACACGGCGGATGGCGGCCCATGGTTCGTCTACGTGGCCGGCGCCCCCGAGCCGCAGCAGACCCTCATCGCTCCGGGCGAGAGTCGGCAGTTGACCTTTACCGGGGTAGCCGACTTCGGCGACATCGCCCAGCCGGCTGTGGTCATCAACGGAATCAACCGCTGGTTTGGCGATGCGGTGGTAGACGTGCAGGCCGGCCGCAGCGCCGACGCGGGACTTCTGATTGTCTCGCCGCTGGGCGGCGTGCCGCATCTTGGCGCGGACGCGCCCACGTGGAGCAGCGATGGAACAAGGGTTGCCTTCTTCAGGATGCCGATCTGCCAGGTGAACCGGGTCGACGCCAGCCCCGCACCTGGCCTGACGGCGGAGCCTCTTCTGGTTCCTGAGGTGTTCGAGTCGCCATGCAGCTTCGACTGGGGGCCGACGTCGGCGGCAAACCAGATTCTGGTAGCCGATGACGGAGACTTCTCCGCCAGCGGAGAGACCCATATCTATCGCTACACGGAGGGCAGCAGCAGCCGGGGGGCGCCGGCGGCTACCCTCGGAGACTACGTACGGATCGCAGACCTGCGTTGGCTACCAGATGGCTCGGGTTTCATCGTCGCGCGCACCGGCGGGCTGTTCGACGAGAACATCAATCTGTTCGAGTATTCCTTTGCTGGCAGCGTTCGTCAGCTGACCACGTTCTCGGGGGAGTACGTACGACGCTTCAGCATCTCGCCCGACGGCCGACGGATCGCGTTCGAGCGGGTCACCTCGCTGGACGGCCCCTCCGATCTCTGGGTAGTGGGGCGCGACGGCTCCGATGCTCATCTCATTGTTCGGAATGGGGCGTATCCGGCGTGGAACCCGCAGAAGCCGTAGACCTCCCAGTGGCTTACTGAATGCATGGATCGACTGGTAAGAGGGTTGGAGGCAGGTACCCTCCTTGAGTGAAAACCGCGGCGCTCCTGGTTCTTCAGAAGAGGCGACATGATCAGACCTTCAGGATGGATGCTCGTTGGCTCAGCGCTGCTCCTCGCCTGCGGCGGGAGCGAGGCCCCAAGGGCTAATGACTCCGCCAAACGCCCCGTGGCGCGGAGGGCCGGATCCTCGGCCCCAGCCGCTCGGTCTGAGGTGCGACAGGGCGCGGAGTTCGCGCACCTGACCACGCTTCCCACCGGACCATGGACCAGACTCGCGCAGGAGATCTCGGAGTCCAAGAATCTGCAGGGCGCCGTCGAGGCGACCCGCGAGGCGCTCGCCCGAGGCGGCGTCGCCACCCGTGACGGCGAGCGGCTCGTCACCGAGGCAATCGGCCCCCGCGCGCCGTCCTATGCCACGCCAGGGGAAACGATCCGCCTGGCGATCGAGGCGCGCAATCGCCGCAGCGCCGGAAGGATGACTGCCGCGGAGCTGGCCCAGATGCTCAAAGGATTCGGCTGGCCGTTCAAGTCGACCGGTCGTAGCTCGGATCAGGCGGAGAGCGAGCCGAGAGGCTCCGTCGAGATGACCGACTCGGCCCGGCGGGCGATGAGGGACGAAACCTCAGCGCCCGACACGCAAGTTGCCTCACGCGAGGCAGCAGTCGAAGCCTCCAACGCCAGGACGGAGGCAACCGGCAAGGCGCTTGCGGCGGCGGTCAAGACCAACGCGGAGCTGGCGCGAGCAGCTGTGATGGCGCCGGCGGCGGAAAAGGCGGCTGCCAAAGCGAAGGCGGCAGAGGCCTTGGCCGCCCGGAAGGCTGCCTTCGAGGCGATGCGAGACGCGCAAGCAGAGCACAATAAGCTGCTTAACGCGCATCGCGAGGCCGAACGCCAGGAAGGCGAAGCCGGACAGGCGGACTGGGAGAAGTCGCGCCATGAAGATGAGATCCGCCGGCGAATAGGCCCCAACTATGCGGCCGGCCAGCAAGTGGTCAACCTCCTGGCGGCTTGGATCGGCGAAGCGGCCAAGGATCCGCACGATCCGAGGAGCTTTACTCCCTTGTTCATCGCGGAGATGGCAAAGCGCCAGGATCCTCCGATGGCCATCGCAGCCGGCCAGCACATCCGAATGGGCTGGGAAGGCGGACCCCCGATCGACCTCGCGGGGGCTCCTCCGTCCCAGCAGCTCCGGTTCAGTCTCTTGGAACTCCAATTGTTCGCCGCCGCCTTCCAGCGAGGAGTGCCCGACCGGGTGGGGAGGATCGGCGGGACAGTCGATCGGGTAGCTGGACGTCCGACGCCGTCGCCTGCGAGCGTCATGCTGGTCGGATTCGGACGAACCGCTCAGGACCCATGCACCGAACTGAAGCAGAGCCTGGGAGCATTGGGCTCCGCCCAGATCGAGGGAGAAGTCGGAAGCGCGGCCGCGAGCGACCTGCTGGGGCGAGCCCTCACTCAGGCGGTCCAACACGCCACCAGCGAGGGCACCGCTGGCGCGTTCGGCCAGGCGATGTCGGCGGTAGGTACGGTATCGAAGATCTGGAAGCTGGTCGCTTTCTACTCAGACGAGCAGGTTTCGGTCAGCGTGTCTCCCACCGAGACCCACAAGCCTCCTCAGGGACAAAGACTGGTCACGTTTACCGCGACGGCCGGCGTGAGTAAGGAGGACTGGGAAGATTACCAGCGGGCGATGGGAGGCGAAACCGGGTCCGCAGCTGATCGGGCAGTACGGGACTGCCTCAGCGCCGCCGGTCTGCCGACGCTGGCCAACGCGGGAGAGATCGCCAAGGAGGCGGAGAACTGGAAGATAGAATGGCGGCTAGTGGAGGGATCCCCGCCCCACGCGCACATCTCGCTGGCCAATAACGACTTCTACCTGATGGGGCGCCTGGCAATGAAGCTCAAGCGCGACGGCCCCTACAGCGCCTCAGCCAAACTGGTGGTCGACATATTGCCCGAAAGCCGGCGGAATCACCCCGGCGAGTTGGTGGGAGACTACGTGGTGGGCAAGGCGTCGGTGGACGCCTCGTCGGTGCCTTCGCTCGGCACGCTCATCAACGCGCTCAGAGGCGTTTTCGGCGATGCCCTGGCATTGTCGGACGTGCTGGTCGAGCTGGCGGCCGGTTGGTTCCAGTCGATGGTCATGCCCAAGGCGTACGCCACCCTCCACCTCGCCTACCATTGCGGCTACCCCTACACCAGCGTGCCGACCGAAGGACCACCCGTCGCGGACGGTGGCGGCACCGGTGAGGGCGAGTGCCTCGTGGATCAGGAGAGCTACCGGCGGATGAAGAAACTTGGTAAATAGGGCGTCAGGGCTCACTCAGAGGATGATTCATGCAGCGCGCTACTTGCCGAGTCGTTTTCTGCCTGCTTGTGGTTCCCGCGGGCAGCGCCGGTGCCCAGGTTGTAGACCATACGGTGACCGTTTCCGCCAAGGTTGACGGGAAGGCCTATCAGGTGAGCGGACCCGGCAACTGCAAGCACTTTGGCCAGAATCCGGATTTCCCTACTTGGATGGCCCTTTACAGCAACCCGGAGGAAAGTCCTCTGCGGCTGGATCTGACCTATGGCCGGAACAAGGGCAGCGCCGACCGCCTTTCGCTCACGCTGGAGACCGGCGATGCGTCCCATGAAATCAACTCCCTTATCTCGGGCAGAGGGGCGGGAACCGTGAGAATGCAGTCGGCCGGCCCGGGTGGCCGGTTCGAGGTGAAGGGCAAGAACGCCAAGGGCGCGCCGATCGAGGTGGCGATCGCGTGCGCGACCTTTCAGCAGATTGAGGCCGAGGGCGGTTGAAGACCGGATCAGCCACGTGTTGGTGAAGCTAAAGCGTTCACCCGGAATGAGAGCTGGACCCTGGCTGACGCCGACAGCGGCGCTCGCGCTCGACGCGGGACAGTTCCGCCACTCATTGCGGTGGGGATGGGTGGTGCAAGGGCGCGAGGTGATGACGCCACAGTACGCCCCGCTCGCAGGGGCGGTGGTGGTGGTGGACGCATCGGCGTCGTACGGCTGGTGACGCCGGACAGCGTCGCGACCGAGCGCGAGCGCGGCACTGCACGGGACGCCTCGCAGAGCTACCCGATGCTGCTGCAGGATGGTGGTCCCGGCAGCCCTGAGGGAGGCGCATAGGGCGTTGACCTGGCACATCGTGACGCCCGGCTCGCCTCGGGACCTTGGCGGACGGCCGCGTCGTCATCGCTCTGACGCGCTTCGAGGCCCTCGGCGAGTCTCGCGGACGGGTGCCGTTCGGTCTGACTTCGCCCGAGATGGCGGCGGTGATGGGCGCGCTCGGCTGTCGCCAGGCGCTGCTGCTCGACGGCGGGATCTCCGGCCCGCTAATGGTGCGGGAGGCCGAAGGGATGGCCGGGGACGCGGAGGGTGCCGCTGGGACTGGTGGGGCGGCCGAAACCCCAGGGTGGCCCATACAGATCAAGTCAGTGCCCACCCGCAGCCGCGCGCTCGCCCACAGCAGGAGGAGCCGGCACTGCCTTGAGATGCTGGTCGAGATACCGGGTGATCAACTCGAACAGGTGGAGCTGGGTGTTTTTCCCCTGACAGACGCAGTGGGTCCGGTTGGGGTACTCCATCATGGTGAACGGCTTGTTGGCGGCCACCAGGGCGTTGATCAGGACCTCACTGTTCTGGAAATGCACGTTGTCGTCGCCGCTGCCATGGACCAGTAACAGGTTTCCCTTGAGTCCATTCACGTAGGTCAACGGTGACCCCCGGTCGTATCCGGCCTTGTTCTCCGCCGGCAACCCGTTGAACCGCTCGGTATACACATTGTCATACAATGACCAGTGCGTCACTGGTGAAACGGCGACGCCGGTACGGAACAGACCTGGGTACTGAAACAGCGTGTTGAGCGTCATGAAGCCACCGTAGCTCCAGCCCCAGATTCCGATCCGATCGGGGTCCACGTACGATCTCTGCGTAAGTGCGCGAGCCGCCGCGGCCTGATCCCGGGTTTCGAGTACACCTAACTGCCCATAGATCGACTTGCGCCAGGCCCGGCCCAGCGGGGCGGGAGTGCCCCGATTGTCGACGCTCGCCACCAGATAGCCCTGCTGGGTAAGCATCAGATGCCAGAGATAGTAGGAGCCCCAAGCATCGTTCACCGTGGCGTTGCCGGGTCCACCATATACATGAAGGAGCAGCGGGTATTTCCGGGTAGAGTCGAAGTCCGCCGGCTTCATCAGCATGGCCGGCATCCTGGCTCCATTTTCCGTAGGGATGCTGAAGAACTCGACGTTCCCCTTCCGAAGGGTACCCAGGCGGTCGCGCAGGCCGGCGTTGTCGATCAGGGTCCGGAGGATCTTATGATCGGGCAAGCGGGCCAGCCGAACCACGGGAGGCTGACCGTAGCGGGAATAGGTCTCCAGCGCGTAACGGAAGTTCGGCGCCAGGTCGTAGGCATGGGTGCCCGAGTCGGCCCGCGGCGAAAGTCGCTCCGGCGACCCGCGACCGTTGAGGCGCGAGCGATACAGGTAGCGCTGCCAGGGCTGATCGGGCGAGGCGAGGTAGTAGACCCAACCGCCGCGCTCATCGGTGCTCAGCACCTTGGTCACGTCGAAGGCACCCCGAGTCACCAGCCGCGCAGACTTTCCATCCCGGGACACGACGTACACGTGGTTCCACCCGTCCCGCTCGCTGACCCAGGTGAAGCTCTTCCCCCCGTCCAGCCAGGCGACGCTGTCGACCAGGTCCACCCAGGTGCTATCCCGCTCCGTGAGCACCGTCCGCACTTTTCCGGTTCGGGCGTCGCCAAGCATGACCTCGTTGGTGTTCTGCAGCCGGTTGAGCCGCTGGAGCATCACTTCGTTGGAGCTAGCCGCCCAGTCCATCCTGGCGATGTAGTGGTTTCGAGGATCGCCCTCTATTTCCAGCCAGCGGGTCGGCCCGCCGGCGACGCTCACGATCCCCACTCTTGCCGCGGAGTTGGCCTCTCCCGCCTTGGGGTACTGGACCGGATTCACCCTGGAGTACAGCGAATCGGTGTTGTTGATGAGGGTAAAGTCCCTCACCTGATCGGCGTTGAGCTGCCAGTAAGCGATGTTCCCACCATCCGGACTCCATCGCCACCCATCGGCGTAGTAATTCATCAGCTCCTCTTCGTAGACCCAATCGAAGGTGCCGTTGATGATGGCCCTGGAGCCGTCGGTGGTGAGTGGTGTGATGGTGCCGCTCGCAAGATCCTCCACATACAGATTGTTCTCCCGGACGTAGGCCACCTTACCGCCGTCGGGTGAGAACTTGGCGAACATCAGAGTAGACGGCTTGGCCTGGTTCCCGCCGAGCTGGCGCAGGCGGCCACTGGCCCGATCCAGCACCCAGTAGTCTCCCCGCGTGTTCAGGCGCCAGACCGGCTGCGTGTTGGTGAAAATCAGCAGCATTCTGGCGTCAGGCGACCAGGCGTACTCTTCGACCCGAAGCGGGAGACTATCGCCCTGGGGGATGAACTGCCGGGCCGCAATCAGGACCTCGCGGGCACCCCGCTCGGCGTCGTAGCGGACCAGATTCTGACCCCGATCGGCCTCGGACTCCTCCAGCGTGGTGTAGGAGGGGCCGTCGCCCAGCCAGCGCGCCGGTCCGAAGCTCTGGCTCCGAAACTCCCGGGTGCCGTAGATCCGCTGGACCGTCAACCGGGCGGAGTCGGCCTGTTGCGCCCGGGCAGGCCCGGCGAGCGTGAGAAGACCGAGGAAAGCGAGAGCGAGTAGGGTCACAGGAGGTATCCGCTGGTAGAGGTCGGCGGTCGATGGCTCCAGCACAGTTGGCGTTGCCACGGGGAGCCACCCGGGGCTATCCCTTCATCCGACTCGCCGGTCGAGTTGCCCATCCCGCCGGCGCGGTCGTGGATTATATCACTCATCAGACAGGCGCCATAACCATGTTTCGTTCGCGTTCCGTCCAGTCCGTGTCCCGCGTGCTCGCCGGCATCGTGGCCGGCATCCTCGCCGTCGGCTGCACCAGGGATGCCGCTTCCTCTGGAGCCACAGTTGGCGCGGCCGACTCAGTTCGGCCCGTCCGGGATAGCAGCCCGTCATTGCAGGACAGCAGCGCGTCAATACGCGCTCCCGACACGCCTCCAGCGCCTGCACCCCGGAAGCCGGTGGGACATCCGGTTCGGAAGCCGCCCACCCGCACCCCGATCTTGAAAAGGGACACCACAGACTCGGCCAAGGCACCCGCGGCCGCACCGGCAACGCAGGCTTCTCCGGACAAGTGGCTGTCCTATGATGCCGCGACCAACACCGTCACCTTCGAGCTTATTGCGGGCCCGTTCACCTTTAATGGCTATCGCAACGGCGGGGGGACTCTCCTGGTGCCGTCCAAGGCGAACATGGGCGTCAACTTCGTCAACAAGGACGGGACCCCGCACAGCGCCATCGTCATCTCCGGCGACGGGCCGATTCCCAACTCTGCCAGCGACCCCGCGATTCCCCGGGCCTACACCAACAAGGCACTCGAAGGCCTCCCGCAGGAAGCCGGGGACGTTATGCGCTTTCCCGTGCCGGAGAGCGGTACCTACCGGATCTTCTGTGGGGTGCCGGGACACGGGTTGTCGGGGATGTGGATCTGGTTGAAGATCGATCCGGCGGCGAAGACTCCGAGCCTCGGACCTACAAAAGCTTGAGGTCTAGGGGCTAGGTCCAGGGTCTACGAGAATGCCGAGACTCTAGACTCTGGACTCTAGACTCCTGTTTCCCAGCGCCTTCTGTAAGAACTGCCCCGTGTAGCTGGCCTCAACCTCGGCCACCTCCTCAGGCGTTCCCGCCGCCACTACCTGGCCCCCGCGTTCGCCGCCCTCCGGCCCCAGGTCGATGATCCAGTCCGCCGTCTTGATGACGTCGATATTGTGCTCGATGACGACGATACTGTTGCCCTTGTCCACCAACCGGTGCAACACGTCGAGCAGCAGGCGGACATCCTCGAAGTGCAGGCCGGTGGTCGGCTCGTCGAGGATATACAGGGTGCGCCCGGTGTCTCGCTTGGAGAGCTCGGTGGCCAGCTTGACCCGCTGAGCTTCTCCGCCGGACAGCGTCGTGGCTGCCTGTCCCAGGTGGATGTACCCCAATCCTACGTCATTCAGGAGCTCGAGTTTCTCCGCGATCCGGCGCTGGTTGGCGAAGAACTCCATCGCGTCCTCCACGGTCAGGTCCAGCACATCCGCGATGCTGCGCCCCTTGTAGCGGACCTCGAGCGTCTCTCGATTGTAGCGCCGCCCCTTGCAGACCTCGCAGGGGACGTAGACATCGGGCAGGAAGTGCATCTCGATCTTCACCAGACCATCGCCCTGACACGCCTCGCACCGTCCGCCCTTCACGTTGAAGGAGAAGCGTCCGGGTCCATAACCTCGGAGCTTGGCGTCTGGCAGCTGGGTGAAGAGCTCGCGGATCGGGGTGAACAGACCGGTATACGTGGCCGGATTGGAGCGCGGCGTCCGTCCGATGGGGCTCTGATCGATGTCGATGACCTTATCGATCCGGTCCAGCCCTTCGATGCGGGTATGGGCGCCCGGCACCACCTTGGCACGGTAGAAGTGCCGCGCCAGAGCCTGATAGAGGATGTCGGTCACCAGCGTGGACTTGCCCGAGCCGGAAACGCCCGTAACCGCCACGAACAGGCCCAGCGGAATATCGACAGTGAGGTCCTTCAGATTATTGGCCCGGGCGCCGATCACCCGGAGCCGATGCTTGGGGGGAGCCTCCCGCCGACCCGCGGGCACCGGGATTCGAAGTTCGTCGCGCAGATACCGGCCGGTGAGCGAGTCGGGATGGCTGCGGATATCCTCGACCGTTCCCTCGGCAACCACTTCGCCCCCGAAACGTCCGGCACGAGGACCCAGATCGATCACATGATCGGCCGCCTGGATGGTCTCCTCATCGTGCTCGACCACGATCACCGTGTTGCCCAGATCCCGGAGCCCGCGCAGGGTGGCCAGCAGGCGCTCATTGTCCCGCTGATGCAGTCCGATGCTGGGCTCATCCAGGATGTAGAGCACCCCCACCAGCCGCGAGCCGATCTGAGTGGCGAGCCGGATGCGCTGGGTCTCGCCCCCTGACAATGACGTGGCGGCCCGGCCGAGCGTCAGGTACTCCAGACCCACATCTCGCAGGAACCGCAGCCGGTCCACCACTTCCTTTAGTATGGGGCCCGCAACGTCGGGATCGAGGCCGGGCCGGCCGTTGGTCCCCGCCGAACGGCTCCCGCGCAGCGGGATTCGCTCGAAGAAGTCGGCGGCGCGCTCGACCGGAAGATCCACCACGTCACCGATGCTCGCCCCGTTGACCAACACCGACAAACTTTCCGGCTTAAGCCGCTTCCCTCCACAGGTCTGGCAGGGCTGCTCGATCATGAACTCTTCGAGGGAAGCCCGCACCCCATCGCTGGTAGACTCGCGGTACCGCCGCTCAATGTTTCGCAGCACGCCTTCCCAGTCGGTCTCATACTCGTCCTTCCCTCGTGCCCCGTCGGTCTGGAACTTGAATCGGCCGGGCGCCCCGTGCAGAATGGCCTGCTGCGCCGCCTCACTGTGCTCGCTCCAGGGCGCATTGAGCTCGAACTTGAAGGCCTTGGCCAGGGTGGGAAGCACCACCTTCCGCAGGTATCCGCTGGGTTCCCCCCAGGGCAGGATGACACCCTCGAGGATCGAGATGCTGGGATCGCCGAGCACTAAATCGGCATTCACATCACGCCTGGTGCCCAGGCCATGGCAGTCAGGGCAGACCCCAAACGGCGAATTGAACGAGAACTGGCGGGGCTCCAGCTCAGGGAAGGACAGACCGCAGACGGGGCAGGCAAACCGCTCGGAGAAGATGACGGAATCTGTCTTCTCGCCATGCCGCACGACCTCCACCAGACCATCCGCGGTCTTCAGCGCCGTCTCGATGGAGTCGTTCAACCGGCTCCGATCCAGGGCCCGCACCACCAGACGATCCACCACGATGGCGATGTCGTGATTCTGGCGGCGGTTCAGGGTGGGCACCGAGCCGAGATCGTAGATCTGGCCGTCGATTCGCACCCGGACGAATCCACGCTTTCGCACGTCGTCCAGCAGGTCACGGAATTCGCCCTTGCGGCCGCGCACGAGTGGAGCCAGCACCTCGATCCGGGTCTCCTGCGGCCAGCCGAGCACGGTGTCCACGATCTGGGCCGAGCTTTGCCGGGTGACCGGGCTGCCGTCGTTGGGACAGTGGGGCACTCCCACCCGGGCCCAGAGCAGGCGCAGGTAGTCGTAGATCTCGGTAACGGTCCCTACCGTAGAGCGGGGATTCTGCCCGGTGGTCTTCTGTTCGATGGAGATGGCGGGGGAGAGACCTTCGATGGCATCGACATCGGGCTTTTCCATCAAGCCGAGGAACTGCCGGGCGTACGCAGAGAGGGACTCGACGTACCGCCGCTGACCTTCAGCGTAGATGGTATCGAACGCGAGCGAGGACTTCCCCGAGCCGGAGAGCCCTGTGATCACGGTAAGCTGATTCCGGGGGATGGCGACGGAAATATTCTTGAGGTTGTGCTCGCGTGCACCCCGCACCACCAAAAATTCTTGAGCCATAGCCCCGAAAGGTACCCGAAACTCGAGGGCCGTTCAACCGGGGGCTCCTGGCCATTCGCTATTGGCTATTGGCTGTTAGCTATTGGTCGTCCGAGGTTCCCATGGGATGCATGCGGCTTCCGGTTTGAGGGCGCGCGATCTACCATACTGAGCCCACTATTCCTGTGTTGTCGGAAGTTGTAGCCACTAGCCAATAACCCATGGCCAATAGCCTTTGATGCTTCCAGGTGACTCCGGGGGAGTAGAACCTGTGCCGGCCCCACCGCCGCGAGATCGGAGCGTGGCCGAGCGCCGGCTGCAGCAGGCCGATGACCTAGCGAACGGCTCCCTGCCCGGGTCGGCGGTTCGCCCTTATCGCGAATTGTTGGAGCTGGAACCCGAGCATGTGGAAGCCCGGCTACACCTGTCGCGTCTCCTGGATCGGCTGGAGGAGGCGGAGGACGCGGTCGACGTGCTGACCGAGGGGCTGCGACGGAGTCCTGACCAGACCGAGTTTCTGGTGCAGCGGGGCGCCATTCTTGGCCGGCTGCAACGGTACCGGGAGGCCGAGACGGACCTTCGGCGGGTGCTTCGCCTCCATCCCTCCCACGCCCCCGCCCAATTCGAGCTCGGCCTCCTCCAGTGGCGTCGCGGACTGGTGCAAGAGGCTGCAGCCACCTTCCACCGTGCACTGGAGTTCCAGCCCGACAACGGCAAGAGCTACTACTACCTGGCCGAGTGCCTCAACCAGCTGGGCGATCTTCCCGGCTCCCGCGCCGCTCTGGAGCGGGCGATGCAGGTAATGCCGGATGACGCCAAGGCCTACCATCTCATGGGCCGGGTGCTCGACCGGCTCAATCTGCCGGAGGAGGCGCAGGACATGTACCGCCGCTGCCGCGAGCTCGCCCGCCTGTGATCAACGTGATCGTCGACGATCTTGCCCTCACCCTCGCGGACGCCATCCTCCGGCCGGCCGACGAGAGCCTGGGCCCCACATCGCCCGCGATCGTCAGCCTGGATGAGAGAGCGGGCCCACGTTTTGCCGAGCAGCGGCGTGTGGCCATCCCCCTGAAGGCGGGTGCCGCAGTGGTGACCGGCAGCGGAGACCTGGCGGCCCCATTCGTGCTCCACGTGGTGGTCCGGGACCAGGAATCCAAGACGGGACGCGAGGTGGTGCGCCGGGCGCT
>JBKJZM010000160.1:0-22259 GCA_046715295.1 Gemmatimonadales bacterium
GGCGGTCCCAACGCCGGCATCGACGATCACCGGCACCGACAAGCGCCGTTTGATCGTGCGAATCCCGTACGGGTTGAGCAATCCGAGGCCGCTGCCGATTGGCGAGGCCAGGGGCATCACCGCCGCACACCCTGCATCCTCCAGCCGTAACGCGGTAATCAGGTCGTCGTTGGTGTAGGCGAGCACCTTGAACCCTTCGCCCGCGAGCACCCGAGCGGCCGTCAGCAGGCCTTCGGTGTCGGGCAGCAGGGTCTCGCGGTCGCCGATGACCTCCAGTTTGACGAACTCGTTGAAACCCGCCTCGCGGGCGAGACGCGCGTATCGGACTGCTTCATCCGCGGTGTAACAGCCGGCGGTGTTGGCCAGGAGGAAGTACTGATCCGGACTCAGGTGGTAGAGAATCCCCTCATCCTTGGTCCTATCGAGATCAACCCGCCGCACCGCCACGGTGACGATTTCGGCCCCTGAAGCCTCGAGGGCGCGCACCATGTCACCGTTGTTCCGGTACTTCCCGGTCCCCACCAGGAGACGGGAGCGGAAAGCCCGGTTGCCGATGGTCAGCGGGGAGTCGGTGGCGTGTTCTGCGTGAACGGTAGGCATGCTGTAAAGATAAACGTGGGGGGTAAGCAACGAGGGTTATCTCATCCTCCCCCTACGAAGTGCACCAGCTCCACCGCGTCCCCTTCAGCCAGGGCGATATCGCTCAGCTGAGGGCGACGAACGATCTGGCGATTCAGTTCCACCACCACTGTGCGGGGATCCAGTCCAAGGTGCCGCAGCAGGTCGGCGGCGGTAGCGGGCCCCGGGACCCGCCGAGGCTCCCCATTCACCATGATCTCGATTTCGTTCACGTGTCCTCCACCCAAGGCGCCAGCATGGAGAGCGCGGCGGCGGCGGGGTCGTCGGCCTGCCAGAGCGCCCGGATTGCGGCCACCCCGTAGGCCCCTGCTGCCTTCAGCTCCGGCACGCGCTCCGGGGTGATGCCGCCAATGGCAATCACGGGCCGGCCAAGCCTCGCCGCCTCGCGTAACAGTCCGGTGCCCGCTGCGGGGCGACCGGAATGACTGGGCGTTTCGTAGATGCTGCCGAGCACGAGGAAGTCGGCGCCCTCTTCTACGGCCGTCCTTGCCTCTTCGAGGCCATGCACCGAACGCCCGATCCAGCCATGCGGCAGGACCCGCCGTGCATCAAAAGGCCCAAGGTCGTCGCTACCGAGCTGAACTCCATGTGCTCCGCCCGCCGCGGCGATATCGGGCCGGCCGCTCACAAAGACCGCAGCCTCCGGTGGGCGGGCGAGCGCGACCATGCGCAGGACGCTGGCGGCAAGGCCTGCCCCTGGGTCGCCGCGATCGCGGGCGTGCAGCGCCACCGCAGCACCAGCAGCCGCAATGGCGGCGGCACGGATGCCGAAGTCGGGGGCCGACAGAATCGTGCGGTCGGTGAAGGCGTGCACCCGCGGCAAGGGCCTCATGTCAGCCGCTGGCCCACTGCGACGCCCCGTCCGCGCAGCCAGGCCTCGACCGGTATACGGGTCTTGCCGGCCGGTTGTACCTCGGACACCGCCACCGCACCGCTGCCCGCGGCGACCACCAGCCGCCCGCTGGTCTCGAGAACGGTTCCCGGCTCTCCCGAGCCCGGCTCCACCTTGGCACCGAACAGCTTCAACGTACCCCCGTTCAGGTTGGTCCACGCCCCTGGTGCGGGGTCAAAGGCGCGGATCTGCCGCACCAGGTCCGCCGCGTCCCGCTCCCATGCCAGGTGAGCCTGCTCGCGGTCGAGCTTGGGAGCGTAGGTAGCATGAGCATGGTCCTGCGGCTGGGGCTGGGCGCCCCCGCTGGAGAATGAGGAAAGCGCCTCGACCAGCGCGGCCGCCCCGAGGCCGGCCAGCCGACCCGCCAGCGAACCGGCCGTCTCATCAGCGCCGATCGGTGTCACGGTGCGATGCAGCACCGGGCCGCTGTCCAGTCCCTGCTCCATCTGCATGATGCTGATTCCGGTCTCTCGATCGCCCGCGAGTATAGCGTGCTGGATCGGGGCGGCGCCGCGATGGCGCGGCAGGATAGAGGCGTGGACGTTGATCATGCCGCGGGGTGGAACCGAGAGGACCTCAGGTCGGAGAATGTGGCCGTATGCTACCACCACGCCGAGGTCGGGCTCGAGGCGGCGAAGACTGGTGGCAAACACATCCCCCACCGGGCGCACCGGCTGAAGCACGGGGATGCCGGCGGCCAGGGCCGCGACCTTGACGGGAGGAGGAATCAACTCTGAGCGAGAGCGCCCCTGCGGCTTATCCGGCTGGGTGACCACCCCGGCCACGGTGAAACGGTCGTGCAGCAGCGATTGTAGCGAGGCGACGGCAAAGACCGGAGTTCCGAAGAAGACGATCCTCATCACTCCGACCGCGCAGACGCCGCCTGGACTTCCTTGGTGTAGCCGGTGTCGTCCTTGTGCTCCCGGCGCCAGCGCGAGAGCAACATGCCGCGCTTGAGCAGGCTCAGATGGTCGAGGAAAAGAATGCCGTCCAGATGGTCGATCTCATGCTGGATGGCCCGGGCCTTGAGCCCCGTCGCCTCTTTCCGATAGCGGGCTCCGTCCTGATCCAGCGCGTCGATGACCACCCGTTCCGGGCGGGCGACGTCTCCGTAGATCTCCGGGATCGAGAGGCACCCCTCTTCGGCGGTGGCGCGCCCCTCGGCCTCGATGATGGTTGGGTCGATCATGACGAACCGGTCGCCATCGGCGTCGATCACCGCCACCCGGCGCGCGACACCAACCTGGTTGGCGGCCAGTCCGACTCCCTTGGCGGCATCCATCGTCTCGAACAGGTCAGCGACCAGTCGTCGGATCTCCTCATCAACGATCTTCACCTCGGCGCTGTGCTGCCGGAGCGCCGGCGAGCCGAGGAGATGGAGCGGCAGCAGGCTCATGCCGGCGGCGGACCCGATGGGGTGGAATTACCCACCCGGACAATCCGCGATCGCTCGACCACGACGGTGGCGGTTCCGCTCTCCACAGTGACCCGCACTTCCTTGGTGCCGTCGGTCTCGACCTCCTTGATGTCTTTCACCCGGCCGATAATACCTCCGCCGGTCATGACCTCGTCTCCCTTCTTCAGCTTGCCCAGCAGCTCCGCGTGCCGCTTCCGGGCTTGCCCCGAGGGACGCAGGATGAGGAAGTAGAACACCAGGCCGATGGCGGCCATCTGGAGGACCAGAATAGAAAGGCCCCCGGTGCTGCCGCTCTGTCCCTGCGTCAGAATTGCCAGCAATGACGGGTTCACAGGTGCCTCAGTCTCCTCGAGCATAGTGGCGGCCGAGCCACTCACGGCTCCAGCCATCGAACGTTCCGTTCAGGATGTGGGCGCGGGCCTGCTCACCAAGCCGGACCAGGAACCGGATGTTGTGAATCGAGATCAGCCGCAGACCCAGCATGTCCTCCACCACAAACAGGTGCCGCAGATATCCCCGGGGGTACGTGGTGCAGGTCTCGCAGTCGCAGGTGGGGTCGAGCGGCTCGGTTGACCCCTTGAGCGCGGCGCCCCTCACGTTGACCCGTCCGGTGGGCAGCCACGCGGTGCCATGGCGGCCATTCCGCGTGGCAGCAACGCAGTCGAACAGGTCGACTCCCCGGGCTATGCCCTCCAGCAGGTCCGCCGGGAACCCCACGCCCATAAGATAACGGGGGATCTCCCGAGGCAGGCTCGGCTCGAGGTGCTCGAGGATACGGTGCATCACCGGCTTCGGCTCACCCACGGACAGGCCGCCGATGGCGATGCCGGTCCAGGGACCGCGTTCGAGGGTGCCTTCCAATGACCGAATCCGCAGCTCGTTGTGGGTGCCGCCTTGCAGGATTGGCCAGAGGGTCTGGGGGGTGGCGCCCTGTTGCTGCCCTGCTGCCCCGCTGCCCACCCGCCCAGAGGGCACCCGCCCCGCCAGTTCCCCGTGCCTCGCCTTACACCGATCCAGCCAGCGGAGGGTCCGCTCCATCCCCTCGCATGCGGCCGCGGGTGACGACTGACCCGGCACCACGTGGTCGAAGGCCATCGCGATATCGGCCCCCAGCTCCCACTGGATCTCCATCGCGCGCTCCGGTGTGAGCATGCGGCTGGTTCCATCGATGGGGCTCTGGAACTCCACTCCGTCCTCACCGACGCGGCGCAGCCCCTGAAGCGAGAACACCTGAAACCCACCCGAATCGGTGAGCATCGGCCGGTCCCAGGTCGTGAACCGATGAAGCCCACCCATCTGCCCGATCACCGCTTCGCCGGGCCGAAGGTGCAGGTGGTAGCTGTTGCCCAGGATTATCTGGGCGCCGGTGCGGCGTACATCGTCGGCGCTAAGACCGCGAACGACGGCGTGGGTACCTACCGGCATGAAGGCCGGCGTCGACACCTCGCCGTGGGGAAGCGTGAGCGTGCCGGCGCGAGCCAGGCTGTCGGTGTTCTCAATCCGGAATTCAAACATCAGGTCTCGGGGGTCATTCCCCGGAGGCAACGGTCGAGAGGATGCGATCGATCTGGCGCCGGTGAACCAGATCGTGGGCCCCCATGAGCTTCAACAGAAACCCGGCGCTTTCCGGCCCCCGCTCGCTGTGGTGTCCTACCCGCTCCAGCTGGGACGGGGACAGCCGTCTGAGGAGGTGGACATTCACGGTGCGCAGGCTGCGCAGCTGGTCCAGCGCCAGCTCGAAGGGCAGCTCGCGATAGCGGAGTTCCCCGGCCCAACGATCCTGGTCATACCCCAGCAGCGGTGGCCTATCCTCGGTCAGCATCATCTTGAGGCGGTAACTGAACACAAGGTCGGAGTCGGCCAGGTGCTGCACCACTTCGATGACCGACCACTTCGCCGGGGTCTCCGGGCGGCGAAGCGTGGAATCATCCAGCCCCCGAATCCGTTCGGCCAGCCAGGGTAGCAGCTCGTCGAGGACCTCCACGGGATCGCGCCGGCCGAGCACGTCCAGCAGCGCGCGGACGTAGCTCTGCCCGGCGGTGGCGGCAGCGCCAGCCGGATTGGAAAAGGTCACAACCCGTGCCCGGTCACAGGATCACCATGGCATCACCATAGGAGTAGAACCGATAACGCCGTGCCACCGCGTACCGGTACGCGGCCAGCGTGAGTTCGTGCCCGGCAAAGGCACTCACCAGCATGAGCAAGGTCGAGCGCGGCAGGTGAAAGTTGGTAAGCAGGCGATCCACCACTCGAAAAGTATATCCCGGCGTGATCATCAGGCTGGTCTCACCTCGTCCAGCGACAACGGTACCACCTTCGCGCGCGGCACTCTCGAGTGCCCGGGCCACGGTTGTCCCCACAGCCCACACCCGGCCCCCGTCCTCCCGGACCCGCTCCACCAGTGCGGCGAGGCGGGCGGGGATTTCATATGGCTCCGGGTGCATGGCATGCTGGGACGGATCCTCAACCTCGACCGGCTTGAAAGTGCCCGGGCCAATCTCGAGATCGAGGCCGGCCACGACCACGCCGGCGGCGGAGAGGCCATCGAGCAACGCGGTGGTGAAGTGAAGGCCCGCCGTTGGGGCAGCCACGCTCCCTTCGATCCGGGCGTAGACCGTCTGGTAGCGCGATTCATCGAGCTCGGTCGGGGTCCGGGCGATGTAGGGCGGTAACGGCAGCTGGCCATAGCGCATCATGGCCTCTTCTGCGGTCAAGCCGAGGAAACGCACCAGCCGGTTTCCATCGGGCAAGACCTCCACTGTCTCGACCCTGGCTTCGGGACCAAGCTCGATCCGTTTGCCAGGCTGAAGGGCCGTCCCCGGCTTGCCCATGGCGACCCAGGTATCGCCGGTGCCGGGTTGAATGAGGAGGACCTCGGCCGGCGCCCCCGAGGGCCGCTTGCCGAGCAGGCGAGCGTGGCGAACCTTGGTGGTGTTCAGGATCAGGAGGTCGCCTGGAGGGATGAGCGAGGGCAGCTCGGTGAAGAGCGAGTCCACCACCGCGGATGCCCCAATGGGGGTCCGCTCTCCCAGGAGGCTCACCCGGCGCGGCAGCACGCCCACCCTGGGGGCGTGCCGCCGGTCCTGCGGCCCGTCGCGGCGGTCGGTCCGAAGGACGACCAGGAGTCTGCTGCCGGTCCGATCGGTCAACGGCTCCTGGGCGATGAGCTCGGGCGGGAGTTGGTATTCGAAGTCGGCAGTGCTGAGAGGATCAGGCGTCAAAGATGGTGGCCTGTCCTGCCGGGGGAGTGAGGCCGAAGCGACGGTAAGCAAGGGCAGTGGCGCAGCGTCCTCGCTGAGTTCGCTCGAGGAAACCCTGTTGGATGAGGTACGGCTCGTACACGTCCTGCAGCGTGCCGGCGTCCTCTCCGACGGCAACCGCCACGGTGCCCAACCCTACCGGACCCCCGCCGAACTTCTCGATAATGGTGCTGAGGATCCGGGCATCCATATCGTCGAGTCCGAACTCGTCCACGTTGAGCCTGCCGAGCGCCGCGTTCGCCACTGCGCCCGAGATTCGGCCGTCCGCCTTGACCTCGGCATAGTCGCGGACCCGGCGCAGCAGACGGTTCGCCACCCGGGGGGTTCCACGGCTGCGGCGCGAGATTTCCGCGGCCCCTTCCACCTCGACCGGTACGCCGAGTATTGCCGCCGACCGGATCACGATGCGCTGGAGGTCGTCCGGGGGGTAGAATCCAAGCCGTTCGACAATGCCGAAGCGGGCCCGCATTGGTGGGGTCAGCAGCCCGAACCGTGTAGTCGCACCGATCAGGGTGAACTTCTCCAGGGTCATCGGAATCGTCTGAGCGTTGGGGCCATCACCGATGCGGACGTCGATGCGGAAGTCCTCCATGGCCGAATAGAGAAACTCCTCCAGGGCCGGCTTCATTCGGTGGATCTCATCGATGAACAGCATGTCGCCCGCTTTCAGCGACGTGAGCAGGCCGACCAGATCACCCGGCTTCTCGAGCACGGGGCCCGAGGTGGTGCGGAGCTGAACCCCCATCTCCCGGGCCATGAGCATGGCGAGCGTCGTCTTCCCCAATCCTGGCGGACCGAAGAAGAGGGTGTGATCGAGCGTTTCCCGGCGGGCTCGCGCCGCATCGATGGCGATCTGCAGGGAAGCCTTGACCTGGGTCTGCCCGACGAACTCGTCCAGCCGCGAAGGCCGGAGCGCCGCATCGGCGCTGGTCTCCTCGGGCAGGGCTTCGGGCGTGGTTACCTGAAGTCGGGTCATGGGTGGAAGGTAAGCGTCATTTCTCCAACCGCGCATTCCACCGGACCGGCCGCGCATCGGGCTCGACAACATGGCGGGCGTGGCAGGTGACGCACCGATCGCTCGTCCGCCGGGTCCGGAGCGCTACCAGCTTGCGGTTGGTGGCGCCGCAGCGGGTACAGTTCCATTCGGCCGTGGTGGCGGCAATGCTCATCGCTCCGTCCCTCCGCGTGTAGCTGCCAGCTGTTGAAGGGCGCGCCGGATGAGCTGCGGTGTCTCGGGGGGCGTACCCTCCGCGAGGGCAGCCCGGACGGCGTCATCGGCGGCCGCCACACCGTACCCGAGGCCCATGAGTGCCTGCACTGCCTCCTCCGATCCGGCAGCACGGGTGCGGGCGGGATCGACCACGACATCGCTGAATCGGTCCTGCAGCTCGAGCACCAGACGTTCCGCCTTCTTGCGCCCGATGCCACTCACCGAGCTCAACGCCGCGAGGTCGCGTCCCAGAATACTGCGGACGGTCCGTTCCGGGCCCAGGGAGGACAGCAAGGACAAAGCAAGCTTGGGACCAAAGCCGCTGGCTCCGAGAAGCCGTTGAAAGACCTGCCGCTCGGTCCCGCTGTCGAAGCCGTAAAGGGACCACCCGTCCTCCTTCACCACCAGCTCGGTGAAGAGGCTGACGCGGGCCCCTCGCGGCGGAAGGCGGACAGCCACTCCGACCGGCACGGTCACCGTGTAGCCAACTCCCCCATCGGTCTGCACGACGAGCGTCTCGCCATGGCGCTCGGCGATGACGCCCGTGACCGTGGCGATCATCCCGTGCCCGCGATCTGACGGGCGGAGGCGATCCGGTTCAAGGCGATCATCAGGTGGGTGAGCGCGACGGCGACGCCATCGGCGGCATCATCGGGTGAGGGTGGCGCCTTGAGCCGCAGCAGCTGGGCCACCATGTACCCCACCTGGGGCTTCAGGGCAGCGCCCCGGCCCACGATGGTCTTCTTGATCAGTGCTGGGGAGTACTCGGCGATCTCGAGGCCGGCCACCTCGGCTGCCAGCAGGATCACCCCGCGGGCGTGGCTCAATACCACGGCGGTGCGCACATTCTTGCCGTAGAACGCGCTCTCGACGGCAATCGCTTCGGGCACATGCCGGGCGATGAGCGCGGCAACTCCATCATGAAGGATTCTCAGCCGAGCCGGAAGCGGATCCCGGGCGCCGGTGGTGAGCGTTCCGCATTCCACCAGTCGAGTTTGGCGGTCCGGCCCGCTCTCCACGACGCCGTAGCCCATCACGGCGGTTCCGGGATCGATGCCGAGCACCCTCAACGGTGCAGCCTCAGGCTTCCGCCTCGGCCAGCTGGGACGCGTCGATATCGAAGTTGGAAGAAACCTTGGAGACGTCTTCGAGCTCTTCCAATACCTCCATCAGCCTGAGGATGCGCTCGGCGTCCCCGCCTTCGACCCGCACCGTATTTCGCGGGACCATGGCGAGCTCCGCGGACTCGACCTCGAAGCCCCGTGCCCGAAGCGCGTCCTGCACCGCATGAAGCATCGCTGGTGTCGTGGTCACCAGGTATTGGTCGCCTTCCCGGGAGAAGTCTTCCGCGCCGCTGTCGAGCGTGGCCTCGAGCGCGCTATCCTCGTCGTGCCGCGCCGCGCCCAGGTAGATCTGCCCCTTGCGATCGAACATCCAGGCGACCGAGTTGGTTGCGCCGAGGTTCCCGCCGTTCCGACTGAAGGCGTGACGAATCTCCGCGACGGTGCGGTTGGCGTTGTCGGTGGTGGCCTCGATGAAGATGGCTGCTCCGCCAGGGCCGTACCCTTCGTAGGTCAGCTCCTCATATACACTGCCCTCGAGCTCGCCGGTCCCCTTCTTGATGCCGCGATCGATATTCTCGCCTGGCATGTTGACCGCCTTGGCCGCATCGATCGCGGTACGCAGACGCGGATTGCCGGCCGGATCGCCCCCGCCACTTCGGGCCGCCACCGTTATCTCCCGAATCACCTTGGTCCAGGAAGTGGCCCGCTTGGCATCGGTAATGGCCTTTTTGCGCTTGATCTGCTTCCACTTGTTATGGCCGGCCATGGCCGAGCTCCTTCGGCAACGTGAGGTTTGCATGGTGGTGCGGATTTCCCTGCGGCCTGCGGAAACATAAGGGCCACACCCGCTTGCGGCAACGCACCGGGGCCGCTACTCTCACCGTCTATGTCTTCTCCCATGCGCTTTTTGAGCCTGGCTTGCGCCCTGCTGCTGGGGTGCGGCTCGGAACCTCCTCCGCCCAAAACACCCGACGCGTTTGGCGTCTTTCCCAACCTTCCTATACCTCCCGAGGCCAGGTTGGTGTCCCGCGCGGGCAGCGCGGACGCACTGCAGCTCACCTTGTTCAGCCCCACTAAAGCCGACGCGGTCACCGATTACTATCGGAGCCAACTGAGCACGGGCAAGTGGCGGCTGGTGGGTGATGTCAAGCGGCCGGATGGCTCGGTGGCACTCTACGCCGAGCAGGACGGACCGCCGTTGTGGGTGCGGATCTGGCCTACCAGCGACAGCGCGGGCACGATGGTGGAGCTGGCCGGTGCGTTGGTGGGAAAGGGGAAGGGAAAGCCCATGGACTCGGCCGATCAGACGGGGTCGAAGACCGCTCCGAAGCCGAGGAAGTAAAAGTTAGTCGGCATCCAGCATGTCGACGAAGCGTAACCAGCGGGGATAGAAAAACAGATCCACGAATCCAGTGGGACCGTTGCGATTCTTGGCCAGAATCAGTTCGGTCGCGCCCTCGACTCCTTGTGCCGACCGGTACATCTCCTCCCGGTAGATCGTCAGAATCACATCTGCACTCTGCTTGATGGCGCCCAGCGCTCCAAGATCGTCGAGCGTCGGTCTGGGGTCGGGTCGGCTGGCCTGGAAGTGGGGCAGCTGGGCGATCACCACTACGGCCAGGTCTCGTGCCAGAGCGAGTGCCTTGAGGGCGCGCACGGCCAGGGCCACTCGTTCCTCCAGCCGGGCAGCTGAGCGTGGAGGCGTAGTGAGCTGGAGCGAATCGACGATCAGCAGTCGACGCGGGGGAACGATGTCGAGCGCGTCGCTCACTTCCGAGAAGTCGGCGCCCAGGAGTGGCTTGACCAGCAGCGGCGTATCTCGCAGGCGGACCGCCGCCGCTCCGACCGCGGCCCGCGCGACATCATCCAGCCGCCCCTGACGGAGATCATCCACCGAGACCCGTGACTCCAGCGCGAGCGCGCGTTCCATCACCCGCTCCGGGCTCATTTCACCGGAGAAGAGCAGGGTCGGTATTCCTGCGCTCGCCGCCCGGATCCCGATGCCCAGGGCCAAGGCCGACTTGCCGCTACCGACATCGCCGGCCAGAACCACGAGATCTCGCCGCCGCAGCCCACCCGCCAACAAACGATCGAGGGAAGCGAAGCCGGTGGGGACCGTGTCGCCATTCAGGGCGCCGCCCAGCCGGTCGTCGATCTTCCCCACCAGTTTCTCGAGGAGGGACGCGGGCGGTCGATCTGACTTTTTGGAGAGGCGCGACATGGCGGAGTATAAGCGGGGCAGCGGGGCCGCGGGGCAGCTGGGCAGGAAAAAGAGCTGTCACCTGAGGGCCAAAGCCCGCCCCGCTGTCCCGCTGACCCGCCTACCCCCTGAGAGCCTGCCGGGCCTGTCTGGCCGCGAGGGCAACGGCCTCCCCCGCTTCCGCACCACCGGTCTCCCGGGCCGGTGCCACCAGCTGGCTCAACACCTGGGCGGCGCTCTCGGGTCGCAATTCGCGCAGCTGGCTCACGGCGGCGCTGAGCGCCCGCCTCAGCGGTGGAGGCATGGTGAGGCTGGACAGGCGCCGCTCCAGCGCCTGCACCCGGCGCCGCTGTGCTCGTTCGGCCGGCTGGGGGTCGAGCAGCAGATCCTGAGCGACTCGCACCGTCAGCCAGAGGGCGAAGATTCCTCCACGCTTGGGTCCTCGTCCGACCTGTGGCAACAGGCTGAGGAGGGCCGTCGCCGCCGGATCCCAGCCACTCATTGCAGAGTTCCTCTCAGCGCCTCGTGGGCGACTCCGGGCTCGATATCGACCAGGCACCGGTGGTGACCGAGGGGGCAGCGGGGACCACCCTGAGAGGTGCAGGGCCGGCAGGGGAGGGGCAACTCCAGCACGGTGGCCTGGCTGGCATAGGGAAAGAAACCGAACGCTTCCACGGTGGGGCCGAACAACGCTACCACGGGCGTTCCGACGCCTGTTGCCATGTGCATCACGCCGGTGTCTCCCGAGACCAGCGCGCGGGCGCGCTTGAGCAGCGCTCCAGTGGCCTGCAGTCCGAAGGCTCCGGCGGCGTTCGCCACCCGGGTCCCGCCGGCCGATAGCGCGTCACCCAGGGCTGCATCGTGGGGTCCGCCCACAATGACAACCGCAAGGCCGCCTCTTACCGCCCGGTCCACCAGCGTGCGCCAGTAATCGAGCGGCCAACGCTTGGTCGCATGGGCTGCCCCGGGCGCCATGGCCACGAGGTTCGGCTCGGACTCGAGGCCTACCGAGCTCAACCAGCTCGTAACCTGCTCGCTGGCTTCTGCACCAACAAAGAATTCCGGAGGCCTGCCATCGGGCGTTACCCTGAGGTCGCTCGCGGCGGAAAAATACCGCTCGGGTACGGGCCGCCGGTCGCGATAGCGGTTCCGCTTTCCATGAATGAGCAGCGCCCGCGCCAGGCGGTGCTTGGGATAGCCACGCCAGTGGCCGGGCACGAGGACTCGGAGTGCCCGGCTCCGCAAATTGTCATGGAGATCGAGCAGATGGGTGTACTCGTCTCCCCGCAGCTCGGCAGCCAGCCTCAGCAGCGAGCCCCCGGGCGCCAGGCCGATCACCCGGCTCACATTGGGGTTGTGGCTGAGCAGGGGGACGAACTCCCGTTTGGTGAGTACCGTGATTCGGGCCCCGGGATGAGTGTGCCGGATCGCCCGCAGGAGCGGAGTGGTAAGGAGGATGTCGCCAATCGAGCTGAAGCGAACCGCAAGAATGTTCGCGGATGTGGAAGCGGGCACGGGGACAAGGTACCGCGTATGTTTACAGCATGCCACGTCCCAAGAGCATCCTGTGGGTGGATGATGAGGGCGAAAGCCTCACGTCGCACATCCTGTTTCTCGAGGAGCAGGGCTTCGCCGTCGAAACCACGACGCATGGAGACGACGCCCTGGTCCTTCTCCAGCGCCAGCCGTACGGTGTCGTCCTGCTCGACGAGCAGATGCCGGGCCGCCGTGGGCTGGAGATTTTCCAGGCCATTCGAGCCATCGACCACGGAATGCCCGTCGTGATGGTGACCAAGAGCGAGGAGCCTGAGACGCTCAAGGATGCCATCGGGGTCGAGATCTCCGACTATCTCATCAAGCCGGTGAATCCCCGCCAGATCCTGTCGGTAGTGACCCGGCTGCTGGAGGGCGACCGGATCCGCCAGCAGCGGCTCTCCCGGGACTTTGCCACCCGTTTCCGGGAGCTCGAGGCCCGTCGAGGCGGTCCCCTGGCCTGGCGGGAGTGGGTCGAGGTAGTCGTGGAGCTGGCCGAATGGGAGGTCCGCCTGGGCCAGGCGGACGAGCCCGGTCTACAGGATGCGCTGCGCACCCTGCAGGACAGCATGCGCCAGGATTTCGCCCGCTACCTCCAGCGGAACTATGCCAGCTGGCTGCACGAGGGCGACACCGACCGGCCGCCGCTCTCGGTGGATATCGGCGCCGAATTCCTCCGGCCGGTACTCGACATGCACGGCCGGGCGATGCTGGTTGTGGTGGATTGTCTCCGGCTGGATCAGTGGGCCATGATCCGACCCCTGATCAGCGCGCGGTTCGACATCGAGACCGCCCACTATTTCTCGATTCTTCCCACCGCCACCCCCTTCGCGCGGAACGCCATTTTCAGCGGGCTCTTTCCGGCCGAGATCAAGGCCCGCTACCCCAAGTGGTGGCACGACAACGAGGATGCCAGCCTGAACGCCCATGAGGCTGAGCTCCTTACCGAGCACATGCGCGAGCTCACCGGCCGCCAGGTACCGGTCCATTATGAGAAAGTGTTCACCGCGTCGGATGGCGAGGGACTGCTCAAGCGCCTGCCGGCGCACCTGGCCCAGGACGGGGTGACGGCCCTGGTCTTCAACTTCATCGATCAGCTCACCCACGGCCGCACCGAGAACTCGACCCTCTTCGAGGTGGCTCGGGACACGTCCGCGCTCCGGAACCTCACCCGTACCTGGTTCGAGCGCTCTCCGCTCTGGGACGCGCTGCGGGAGGCCGAGCGCAGGGGAGTGCCCGTCCTCCTGACCACCGATCATGGCTCGATCCACTGCCACACGCCGGCGACGGTGTTCGCCAAGCGAGACACCACCTCGAACCTGCGCTACAAGTTCGGTGAGGATCTTCGGGCTCAGGACCCCGAGTCGGCTCTCGTCGTGGATGACCTGGCCAGCTTCGGCCTCCCCTCCAGGACGCCGGGCACGCGGCTGCTGCTGGCCACTGGCGATCGCTTCTTCGTCTACCCCACCAAGCTACGGGAATACCAGGCGCGCTACCGGGGCGCATTCCTCCATGGAGGTGTGTCGCCCGAGGAGGTGCTCCTGCCCATCGCCCTCCTGACCCCGCGACACGGCTGACGGTGCGCGCCGAGCTCCGCCTACTGCGGCTGGTCACCCCTTACCGCGCCCTGCTCGCGTTCGGACTCCTGACCACGTTGCTCGCCTCCCTGCTCGACGGTTTTACCCTGGTCATCCTGGTCCCACTCCTGAAACACCTGTTCGGCACCGCTGGCAGTCTGCGGGCCGGATCTACCCAGCTGGAGGCGCTCACGGACCGGCTGGTGGATCCACTGGTGGCCGGCCTCACGCCGGGGCAGGCAGCCGGCCGCCTGGTCGTGCTGCTCGTCATCGGCCTCGTCCTCAAGAACGCCCTGAGCTACACGTCCACCCAGCTCTCGGTCCGGACCCAGGAGGGGCTGGTGCGCGACCTGCGCACCCGGCTGTTCGGCCACCTCCTCACGCTGGATCTGGGGTTCTTCCAGCGCACCCGCGCGGGTCAGCTCATCTCAGGGATCATCACCGAGGTGGACCAGACCAAGACGGTCATCTCGGCTTCGCTCCTGTCTTTTTTCCAGAATCTCGTCGTGGTTGCGGTCACCCTGTTCATTCTGAGCCAAATTTCCCTCCGGCTCACGCTGCTCACGCTGGCGTTCGTCCCCTTTCTGGTGCTGGGCCTTCAGTCGCTCCTGCGCCGGCTGCGGGCGCACGCGCGGGCTCGGGCGCACGAGCGGGGAGAGATTACCGCGACCGTTAGCGAGCGGCTTGGCGCCATCCGGCTGATCCGGTCTTATGGGGAGGAGACGCGGGAGACGGCGCACTTCGGGAATCAGGCGGACCGCTACCGTAAACGCGTGATTCGCACTCAACGATTTTCCTCGCTCACCAGTCCCGTGACGGAAGTGTTTTCCGGTTTCCTGGTGATCCTGATAATCTGGGCCGGTACTAAACCCGCGCTGGTGGGCCTGGCCGCTCCGCTGGCGCCCGAGACCATCATCGTCTTCCTCCTGGCGGCGCTGAAGCTCACCTCACCGCTCAAGACTCTGGCCTCGTTCCCCGCCACGATGGCCGTGACCATGGCCAGCGCCGAGCGGGTCTTCGATTTCCTCGATCAGCCGTCTACCGAGGTGGACGGTCCCGGTGACGGGGTAGCCAGATTCGACCGGGAGGTCGCCTTCGACCGGGTCTCTTTCCGGTATGGGGACGGTGATCTGGTCCTGCGAGAGGTCTCCTTCAGTCTGGGGAAGGGCCGGGTCGTGGCGCTGGTCGGCCCCTCGGGCGCGGGGAAAACGACGATCGCCGATCTGGTCCCCCGGTTCCACGATCCCACCATGGGACAGATTCTAATGGACGGAGTGCCGCTCACCCGGATCGGCCGGCGTTCACTGCGGGCCTTGATGGGCGTTGTGAGTCAGGACACGGTGCTGCTCAACGACACGGTGCGCGGAAACATCGCCTATGGCTCCCCCGGTGCTACGGCGGAGCAGGTGGAGGCCGCGGCCCAGGCGGCCAACGCCGCTGCATTTATCGCCGACCTCCCCCAGGGGTACAACACCATGCTGGGCGAGCGGGGAACCCGGCTATCGGGCGGCCAACGCCAGCGCATCGCCATCGCCCGCGCCTTGCTGCGGGATCCACCGATTCTCATTCTGGACGAAGCCACCAGCGCACTCGACACCGAATCGGAACGGCTGGTGCAGCAGGCCATCGAGCGTCTCATGCGGGAGCGCACCGTGCTGGTCATCGCCCACCGTCTGGCGACGGTGCGCTATGCCGACGAGATCGTGGTTCTGGACGCGGGGTGCGTGGTTCAGCGCGGAAGTCACGAGGAACTGCTACGTGCCGGCGGGCTCTATCGCCGGTTGTACGATCTTCAGTTCCGCAGCGAAGAGCCGGCGGTTACTGCAGAGCTGTAACCGGCGCACGGACCCGCCCCCCCTCACGCAGCGGCCCGGGCTCTCGCGTCCGCACAAAAGAAGGCAGTGCTTCGGCGAGACCACCGTGCCACTGCTGCCCCACCCGCCCGTTCGACAGGCGAGGGGTGGGCCGCTCGCAGGGGGAAGGGTCTGCTCACATCAAGGTGCGAGTTGACCCGCCGGAAGTTCATTTGCTTTCAGGTAATGGCGATACATCCGTACATACTCCTGTGCCATAGCCGTATGGCTGAACCAGCGCTCCGCCCGGCCGCGGCACGCGTATGGATCGCATCGCTCAATCGACGACCGGAGAGCTACCAGCTCATCGAGAGTGTCGCCCAAGGCACCGACCTCATTCGAGACCACCTCGGGAAGCGCCCCACGCCGAGTTCCGAGTACCGGGGTTCCGCTCATCATGGCCTCCACCAGCGTCAAGCCGAACGGCTCATCCCACAGAGCCGGCATCCACAGGCACCTGGCTCCGGCCAGCAGGGTGGCCTTCCGGTCGCCCGCTACCGAGCCCACGAAGCGCACCTGCCGGCTGAGGCTGGGCCGCCATCCGCCGGCTACCACGATGGGTCGCCCGCTGCGCTTGGCCCCCTGGATTGCCCAGCGGTACCCCTTGACGGTATGAAGCCGGCCGAGGAAGAGGTCGTAATCGGCCTTCTCGGGACGAAAGACGAACTCCGAGGGGTCTAGCCCGTTATAGACGAAGGCGGTGCCGCCGTGCCGCCGGGCGTGGTTCCCGCTGAGGAAGACGGTATTCGGCGGCGGAATTCTTTCGGGACCGAGATTGCCATGCAGCGTAAACACGTGCGGATGGTCAGGCGGGACGCGGACCGGACCGTGGGCGTGAAGTATCTCGACCGAAGGAGGCAACAGCGGCGTGAGGTCGAATCCGGTCTGACGGATCATGGCGGGATCCAGCGGCACCAGCTCCGCCTCCGGAACGCGGGTTCCAGCCGGTGCGAGCAAGGTGACCCGATGGCCCAGCTGCGCGAGGCCTCGGGCCAGCCACACCACCACGCGCTGGGTGCCGCCGTAACCCTCCACCGGCAGGCGACTATGGGTGTAGAGGGCGATGTGCATTCGGGCGCAATGTACCGGCTGGCAGCCCCTCTGGCCAACGGGGTGCCCGCATGAAACCAACCGTCATGCAGGTGCTCCACCAGGGCGGTGGAGCCGGCTCGGTGACATCGACGCTGCATCTTAGTCTGGGGCTCGCACGCGCAGGGCTTCACGTGCGCTTCGTCTGTCCACCCGGCTCCGAAGTCGAAGCCCTGGCCCGGTCCGGAGGCCTCGAGGTCCATCCACTTCGTCTGCTCGCTCGCCAGGAGCGGGCTAACGGAGCAGCCCTGGCCGGACTCCTGGCGCGTCACCCCGTCGAGGTGATCAACTCGCAAAGCTCGATCGATCGTCGGGCGCTCACCTGGCTGGCGCTGACCCGGCGTCTGCGGATTCCGCTGGTGGTGACTCGCCGGCAGATGCCGCGCACCTTCTTCCTTGAAAACTGGCTGATGAGTCGGCTCGCCGCCCAGGTGATTGCGGTCAGCCGTGCGGTGGGGGAGGCCTTGATCCGGCGGGGGACGCCGCGCCGGAAGCTCACGGTGATCCCCAACGGGGTCGTCACCGAGCGGATCGATCTGCCGGTGAGCGATGGTGCGATCGATCAGTGGAAGGCGCGCATCGGCTGGGAGCCGTCGAGGCGCACTATTGGTATCGTCGCCCGACCCAAGGATCAGGAGGTGGTACTGCGGGCCCTCCAGGACGTCCGCACTCCGGTACGACTGGTCCTAGCGGGGGTAGAGCCCCAAAGTCGATTGGGCCGGCTGTCGGGGAGTGTAGCGGCACGCCACGCCGTGGTCTGCCTCCCGTTCACACCTGAGGTGCGCCCGCTATACGATCTGCTGGATCTGGCATTGCTTCCCTCGCATTCCGAGGGGCTGTCTCAGGGATTGCTGGAGGCGATGGCGCTGGGCAAGCCGGTGATCGCGTCGGCTTCCACCGGCAATCTGGATCTGGTGACCGATGGCATGGACGGGCGGCTCGTGTCCCCCATGGTTCCCAAAGCCTGGGCTTCTGCTATCGAAGAGCTTCTCAACGATGCCGAGCTTGCCAGCCGGCTCGGCACGGCGGCCCGCCGAACCGCCCGCGAGAATTTCGGGCTCGAGCGTACGGTGGCCAGGACGGCGCAGCTCTACGAGTCCTTGCTCCAGGGCCGGCCGCCGGTCTGACGCTTGCTCCCCCTCCCGGGATCAGGTCAAATTCTCCCATCCCCGAACCGCTTGCTCGGAGCAACGCCGTGGTCAAGGTGTCCGGCTTCACCATCGTTCGCAACGCGATCAAGCTCGACTTTCCGGTCGAAGCGAGTATCCGCTCCATCCTGCCGATCTGCGATGAGGTAGTGGTGAACGTAGGCCGCTCCGAGGACGATACGCTCGACCTGGTGCGCTCCATCGGAGATCCCAAGATCAGGATTATCCAGACCGACTGGGACATGACTCGGCGAAACACTGTTCTCGGTCTCGAGACCCATCGAGCCATGGGGGCGTGCACTCATCCGTGGGGAGTGTATATCCAGGCCGATGAGGTGCTCCATGAACGCGGCGCAAAGGAGCTGGCGGCCGCCATCCAGGACTTCGATGGCGATGCTGGGATCGAAGGTCTGCTGGTGCGGTACCTGCACTTCTACGGAGGATTCGAGACCATCGCGACGCACCGGCGCTGGTACCGCCGCGAGGTGCGAGCCGTGCGGTTGGCAGCGGGGTTGGACATCCGGCCTTATCAGGGGGCCCAGGGCTTTCGTGTGGGCCCCAGCCATCGAAAGATTCGCGCCCGGCTCACCGGGGCGGAAATGTTCCATTACGGCTGGGCGCGGCCGGCGCAGGCACTGAGGGAGAAGCGCGATCTGGGCCGCACCATGTACCCGTGGCGGACTATCGACGAAACTCTTCCGCTCCTGGCCTGGATTCCCGGAATCCGAGGGTTCCAGGGGTCACATCCCCGGGTGGCGCAACAGTGGATCGAGGCTCGCCACCATGACCCTGACCGGGCCATAGGGCCGCGCCGATTCAACTGGGGATTTCTTCGGTACTACGTCTCCGCCGCCATCGAGCGCGCTACCGGGGTGCGCATCTTCGAGTTCCGTAACTACAAGATTGTGTGAAGGGGGTATCCCTTCCCGTCCAGCAGCAATGCCAAGCGGTGGGCATAGGTGTGATGCCTCAGTGCGTGCGCCCGGCCGGCCTGCGCGATTCGTTCGCGCGCTTCCGGTTGGGCGAGATACTGACGCGTCAACTCGGCCGCATGCCCCGGGTCCCGATACCAGGCGCAGTGCACGCCGTGCTTCGCGAAGCTCTCGATGTCTTCCACCCGGCGGCCCAGGTAAAAGCCCCCGCAGCCCAGCACCTTCCACATCCGATTCGAGACGGAGGCCCGCTCGGTGTCCTGCGCCGGGTTGGAGTTCGCGCCGAGTGAGATGGAAGCGCCGCGGATCACCTGGCGCAGGCGCTTGCCGTAGACCGGCCCCCCGACCACCGGAAGGTCGGCCGGAGCCGTCTTCCATCCGTGGCCACGAATCTGCAGCCGGCTCGCAGCCGCCACTGCCCGCAAGACGGCGTAGCGGTGAGTCGCTTGCGCGGAGCCAACGAAGGAGGTATCGCAGTGGTATTGCCGGGGAGCGCTATCAGCCGGGACATCGTACTCGGCATCGACCCCCTGGGGCATGAAGTGCACCTCCTCCACCCCTGCTGCCAGGTAGTAGTCGACATGGGGCAGGGACGTGACGTACATGGTCCGGACCGTCCGCCCCAGACGCAACACGTTTTCCTTGGGCTCAAAATCGAAGTACCAGAAGGCAGCCCTCCGGCCGCGGAGCAGCCGCTCGAGCACGGGCAAGCCCAGCTCCACGGCATGGCGGGTAAGCAGGATGAAGTCTGGCTCGAAGGAATGGGCGAAGTAACTGACAAGGGGGCCCGACCAGGAGCCGGTGTAGCGGCGCCATCTCACGACATCCACCAGCCGGCAGCCATGTCCGAGCGCGCGCGCCGCGCGAACGATCGAGGCCTCCGTTTTTCTTGCTCCGCCGGCCCCGAGAACGACGATGCGCATACCGGTATTATAGCCCGGGCACATAGGGCGCTGAATCTGGCGAGCGGCGAAGGTGACTGATATCCGGTGGTTCGCTCCGAACCAGTACACCACCCTGGTGGTACCCGAACTACGCCGCCGCGGACTCTCGATCGATGTGGAAGGCCAATCCCCGGCGCGCCTGGCACTCGCCATGAGCGGTTCGGTCGCCGAAGCGGCGTGGCGGTACGCCGTGCGGCGCGGCTGCCCGTTGGTGGTGTTTATCTGGGACCTTCCACCCGACCGGACCGGAGCCGGCTCGCATGACCTGGTCTGGTGGCTGGGTGGACACTTCATCCATCTCCCCCGGCCGGCCGGCGGCTTCGCCAGCCACCGCCGCTATTACAGCCGGCTGCGATATATCGCCGCTCACGCGGCGGAGGTGTGGGTCCCGAGCGAAATGAGCGGCTCCAGCGTGCTCGGCCGGTTCGGTCTCCCGAGCCGCCGGGTACCGTACTGCTACGATTCCGAGCGGTTCTTTCCCGCCGCCACAATGCGGGATCAGCCGCCCACCTTGATCACGGTTTCCCGGCTGGAGGCCCATAAGAACCAGGCTGCCACCGTCAGAGCCGCCGCCCGGCTCGGTCAGGACGCTCAGGTGCGCCTCATCGGCCGTGGCTCCGAGAGCGACAGCCTCGAACGGCTGGCACGCTCGTTGTCGGTTCGCTGTCGCATCGATCAACAAGCCTCCGACGCCGACGTCGTCGACGCCTATCGCCAGGCGCGCGTCGCGGTCTGTCCCAGCCGGTTCGAAGGATTTGGACTGACACCGATCGAGGCGGCGGCGGCGGGTACCCCAGTAGTGGCCTCCGATATCCCGCCACACCGGGAGTTCGGTGGCCGCGCCATTACCTACTTTCCCCTGGACGACGACGATGCCCTCGTGAGGGCGGTTGCGACCGCGCTGGACAGCGCGGCGCCCGATCAAGGACTACTGCGCCAGCTGAGCATCCCCGCCGCCGCCGAACGCTTCGAGGCATTGCTTCGGCCTTTGCTGGGGTAAATTGTGCGGGTGAATCCTCAGCTGCTTCTTACCTACGACTTTCCTCCCATCGGTGGAGGCATAGCGCGTATGATGGGCGAGCTGGCCAGGCGTTATCCGCGGGGGACTCTGATTGTATCGACCGGTTGGCACCAGGGTGGTCCTGAGGTCGACGCCTCGCTGGCGAACCGGGTTGACCGCCTCGAGATACCCAGTCGCCGCCTGCGCACGGTTCAGGGGCTGCTACGCTGGTCTCATCGGGCGGTCAGGCTGGCACGCTCAGTCCACCCGGAATTCGTCTGGTGCGGCAATCTCAAGCCGGCAGGATATCCAGCCCGCTGGATCCGGAAGCGGGTCGGGACACCCTACGGCATTCTCCTGTACGGTACCGATCTCCTGCTGCTACGGGATCGTATTGGCCATTCGGCCCTCAAGCGCACTTGGGCGCGCACGCTGATCGGTTCAGCCTCCGTGCTCGTGGCCATCAGCCGCTGGACCCGAGACGAGGCCTTGTCGTTGCTGGTGGACCTGGGATTGAACGGCAGTGGCATCGATGTGCGCCTTCTGCCGCTGGGGACCGATCCCGAGCACTTCCGGCCTCGGATCGATTCATCGGGCGTTCGGGCCCGGTATGGCCTCGCAGAGGGCCGCTGGCTGCTGACTGTCGCGCGCCTGGCAGCCCATAAGGGCATCGACACGGGGTTACATGTGCTCGCCGCCTTGCGTGAGCAGTACCCTGACCTGCGGTACCTGGTTGTCGGGCGCGGCGACCGGCTCAGCCACCTCGAGGGCCTCGCCCGGGATCTGGGTGTGGCCGGCCGGGTCCGGTTTCTCACGGACGTCCCCGATTCCGATTTGCCCGGGCTATACAACACCGCCGAGATTTACCTGGGGCTCTCCCGGCCGGCGGGGCTGATGGTGGAGGGCTTCGGGATTTCGCTGAGCGAGGCCTCAGCTTCAGGGATCCCCGTGATTGCCGGGTCGGGTGGCGGTATCCCGGACGCCGTCCGGGATGGCGAGACCGGGCTGCTGGTGGATGCCGAAGGGCCGGGGGCTGCTATTGCCGCGGCGCGGCTGCTGCTAGGGGATCAGGAGCTGGCTCGCCGCCTGGGCGCGGGGGGCCGCCGGGCCGTCGAGACCTACTACAATTGGCAGAGGGTGACTACCGAGCTCGCCGGCATCGGTCACGAGCTGGGGAAGTCTCCTGGTCAGGAGGTGGTGCGGTGAAGACCGAAACAGCTCCCCCGCCGTCAGCGGCACTGGAGTACGACCTTCAGTATCGGGCGTGGCTCGATCGCCAGGGACCGCGCGCGCTCGACGTGGACTGGCGCATGCGACACCTGCTCTGGCGCCAGCGCGTGCTGCTACGCCGGTTTCCGCCTGAGGGGAAGCGGATCCTCGATTTCGGGTGCATGGATGGCATCTTCACTCTGCGGCTCCAGCAACTCGGCGCGGAAGCCGTAGGGTACGACATCTCGCCAGCGGCCATCAGCCAGGCCGAGAAGTTCCGCGCTGCCGGACC
>JBKJZM010000161.1:0-31363 GCA_046715295.1 Gemmatimonadales bacterium
ACCGCCACACTCTCACCCGGCTCCATGCCGCGGTAGGGTGCCTGGATGGTGAGCTCCAACCCTCCGGCACGGGTGACTGCCTTCCGCACCGTGCCGATCCCGGTGACGATTCCGGTGAACATCAGCCTCGATCCATGACGAGCAGGGTGTCGTCTCCCAATGACCTTCGCTCCACTGCCCGCCACCGTTCTGCCTGGTCCAGGCCTCGGGTCGGGAGCCCGGCAAAAGCTGGAACCGCGCCCTCACCCAGCCAGACAGGGGCCTGAATCCAGTAATACCGGTCAACCAGTCCGGCCGCGAGTAACGCTCCGGCCAGTTGGCCGCCACCCTCTACCAGGAGAGACGCGATGCCCTGCTCTCTCAACAAGCCAAGCGACTCGGGGAGGCTTCCGGCTTGGACCACCGTAACCCCCGCGGCTTGCAGTCGCTTGACCCGGGTCCGATCGGCTTCGGGAGAGACCACGACTACGGTTGGGGTTTCCGCGGCGGTCCGGACGAGGGTGAGATTGGGCCCCAAATCCGCCACCCGGTCGAAGACCACACGCCGGGGGGCCGCTCGCGGGCGAACCGGTCCGCGCACCGTGAGAGCGGGGTCGTCCAGGCGCGCGGTACGCCCCCCAACGGCGATGGCATCAAAACCGGCCCGAAGCCACTGCACGTAGTCCCGGGCTGGTTCACCCGAGATCCATCGGGAACTGCCGAATTTGTCCGCGATGCGGCCGTCCAGCGTAGTCGCCAGCTTCAGGGCCAGGAACGGACGGGTTTGGTCACCTAGGCCATGGAGGAACATCGCGTTCTGAACCGCGGCGGCATCTCCCAAGGGCCCAATCTCGACGTCTACCCCCGCCGCTCGGAGCCGGTCGGCGCCTCCCGCCGCCAGCGGATTGGGGTCGCGCATGGCCGCGACGACCCGGGCCACACCCGACCGGATGATTGCCTCGGTGCAGGGGGGTTGCTTGCCTGGATGCGAGCAGGGCTCGAGGGTGACAACCAGCGTCGCCCCTCTAGCCCGCTCCCCGGCGCCGGCCAGGGCTACCGTTTCGGCGTGGCGGTCACCGTATTCCGGATGCCATCCCTCGCCTACGAGTTCACCGTCTCGGAGGACCACCGCTCCGACCAGTGGATCCTGTTGGACCCTTCCCCACCCCCCCCAAGCCAGATCGAGGGCGCGGATCATTGCCTCCCGCTCGTCCACGCCCGCGTTAGAAGCCCACTCGCAGGCCGAGGCCGGCGAAGAACTTCCCCTTCGTAGTATCGAGATCCTCGAAATCAGTGGCCAGGTTCTGGTCCTTCCCGCCCTGATAGCCGATCTCCCCAGTCAGCCGCGCCACCGACAGGCTCACTCCGGCATTCAGAAATCCGAGGACGCGGGAGCTGTTTAACTCCACCGGGATGCTGGGCTGCGGCGCATTGGTGATCGGGTCGCGAAACTGGATGGCGGCATCACCGGTGTACTTGTCCCAACCGAGACCGGCCGCCAGGTCGAAGAACAGGAGCTGCTTGCTCGCGGCGATACGGAGATTGGTAGCATGGAGATCGACGCCGTAGCTGTAGCGGTCTCCGGCGGGCACATCACCATAGATGATCTGGGGGATCTCCCGCCGCATGATGCTGACCGACACCCCGGGAAGCGGCCCACGCTCACGAAGCAGTCCCACCCGCGCGCCATATCCCAGCCCGAGCGCGAGCCCGCCGATCTTTCGCGCACCCGAATCGATTGTGAGGTTGTCGATCTGGTCGGTAGGAAGCAGCTGCACCGAGCCCAACAGGTCCACGGAAAGCAGCCCATTGCCGACACCGCCGTAGACCCCGAGTGCGCCTTCAACCAGGGGAGCCGGAGCCCACAGCTTATCGCCGGCCGGGACCGACGAGCTGCTTCCATCGTATGACAGATCCGGGAGCACCACCTGCACCGCGTTGGCCCGCAGCGTGAGCGAGGCGTGGCCAAGACCGCCAAGTGCCCCGGCCGAGCCGATCGTGGGGTTCCCGCCGCTCACCAGTACGCCCATGACCGGGTGAAAGGCGCGGGTGGCATCTACCGCGGCGACGCACACGCGCTGCGCGTTAGCCACGTATGCGGAGCACTCTGAGTTCTGGGCCAGGGCGGGCGAAGCAATTGCGACCAGGAACAGGCCTGAAACGAGGGGAGCGGCGCGCATCGTATTCTCCGTTATGGACGGGCGAAACGCACGGTGCGGCTGCCGCTACGAATCTCGCCCATCACCCAAGTGGGGACCCCGTCGGCGGCAGCGGCGCTTCGGGCGGCCGCTACGGCATCTGGGGGCAGCACGGCGATAAGGCCGACTCCAAGGTTGAAAACGTCTCGCATTTCCCCGGTGGAGACCCGCCCTGCCTGCTGCAGCGTCAAGAAAAGCGGCGGCAGCTCCCAGCTATGGGGATCCACCGTCGCCTGGCTCTCGGCAGGCAATATCCGCACCAGATTACCCGCTATCCCTCCCCCGGTGATATGTGCCAGGCCATGCATTCGAGCCAACACCGGTACCACGCTCCGGTAATAGCTCCGATGCACGGCGAGCAGGGCCTCGGCAACGGTCTGGCCGGTGTCCCCCAACTGGTCGGCCAGGTCCAGACCCATCTGCTGGAAGACGATTCGCCGCGCCAGCGTGTACCCGTTGGTGTGCAGTCCAGTGGACGCGTAGCCCAGCAGCATGTCACCGGGCGTGATCGCGTCACCGTGCAGCGCGCGATCCTCCTCCACCACGCCAATGATGGTACCGGCCAGATCGTACGTCCCAGGCTGGTACAGGCCGGGCATCTGTGCCGTCTCACCGCCGGCGAGTGCCATTCCGTGGGCGCGGCACCCACGTGCGATCCCCTCGACGATCTGCGCAATCTGCTCTACGCCCAGCGCGTCGCCCGCGATGTAGTCCATAAAGGCGAGCGGTGCGGCCCCGTGCACCAGGATGTCGTTCACGCTGTGGTTGACCAGGTCCTCGCCTACCGTATCGAATCGTCTCGCCTGTAACGCAACGAGCACCTTGGTGCCGACCCCATCGGTGCTGAGGACCAGCGTGGGTCGTTGCATGCCGGCGGGGATGCGCACCATCCCCCCGAATGCCCCGACCCGGCCGGTGGACAATGCGGTTCGCGTTCCCGCTACCAGGTGGCCGATGCGCGCCTTGGCCGCCTCTGCGGTCTCGAGATCTACCCCGGCGGCGGCGTACTCGGGCGCGCCAGCAGCCTTCTTCATGGGAGCGCCTGGGCCAGCGGGACATGGGTCAGGTCCTTGAAGGTGCGAACCCGGGCTTCGACGTCGGCGAGGGTGATGTGATCGAAACCCCGGATCCCGAACTGCTCTACTGCATACGACCCCATGGCCGCCCCGTACACCATCGCACGTCGCAGATTGTCCTCTGTGACCGTACGGGTTCGCGCCAGATAGGCCATGAACCCGCCGGCGAAAGCGTCGCCGGCCCCGGTGGGATCGAAAACCGTTTCCAACGGGTACGCGGGTACATAAAAGGTGCGATTCGGCTCGATCAAAAGCGCGCCGTGCTCGCCCTGCTTGATGACTACCCGCTTGGGACCATGGCCCAGGATCCAGCGACCAGCCCGGTGAATATTCCAGTCGCCGCTCAGCTCGCGCGCTTCACCGTCGTTGACCATGAGCACGTCCACTCGGCTCAGCAGCCGGAGTAGCGCCGCCTTCTTGCTCTGGATCCAGTAGTTCATGGTGTCGCACACCACCAGCTCGGGATCGTCGACTTGCTCTAACACCCCCAGCTGAAGATCGGGATCGATGTTACCCAGGAACAGGAAACGTGATGACCGGAAGGACGCCGGGAGCTTGGGCTGGAAGTCGGCGAAGACACCAAGCCGGGTTTCCAGCGTCTCGCGGCTCTGAAGGTCGTAGGAGTATTTCCCCTTCCAGCGGAAGCTTTCTCCTTGCGCCCGCTCGACCCCGGACCAATCGATGCCCCTGGGCGCAAGCCGCTCGAGCGCGTCGTAGGGATAGTCGTGGCCGACCACGCCTACCACCTGGACCGGATGCAGAATCGAGCCGGCCACGCTGAAGTAGACGGCTGACCCACCCAGCGCGTCAGCGGTCTCGCCGAAGGGCGTGAAGATGGAGTCGAGCGCGATGCTTCCGACCACCAGCAAAGTCATCGGATCACATCCTGTCAGGGGCAGAAATGCCGAGGAGCCCAAGCGCATTGGCCAGGACGGTTCGCGCCGCCCGGGCGAGCAGGAGACGCGCATGCTCGGTGGCGGGGCCCTCGGGGGCTCCTACGGCGCGCGTGTGGTGATACCACCCGTGCACGATGGTCGCCAGCTCATGCAGGTAGGTGGCGATGCGGTGAGGCTCGCGCTCGCGCGCCGCAGCCTCCACCAGGTCGGGGAACGCTGCCAGCCTCTTGAGGAGCTCGAGATCCTGCGGCGCCGGGAGCGCGCTCACATCGAGATCCCCGCTGATGGTCTCGGGATCCCGATCGGCGGTGCGGAAGATACCGCTGAGGCGGGCGTGTGCCATCTGCACGTAGAAGACCGGATTCTTGTCGCTCTGTTCCCGGGCCAGGTCCACATCGAAGATGAGTTGCGAGTCGCCCTTCCGCATCAGCAGGAAGTAGCGGACCGCGTCGATCCCGACGTCGTCGATGAGCTCGCGCACGGTCACGTAGCTGCCCGCGCGCTTGGAGATCCGGACCTCCTCCCCAGCTTTCATCACGGTCACCATCTGGTGCAGCACGTATTCGGGGTAGTCGGCGGGGACGCCCATTCCCAGCGCTTGCAGGCCGGCGCGGACCCGCGTGACCGTGCTGTGGTGATCGGCGCCCTGAACGTTGATGGCCCGCCGGAAACCGCGCTCCCACTTGGTGACATGGTAAGCCACGTCAGGCACGAAGTAGGTGAAGGTGCCGTCTGACTTCCGCATTACCCGGTCCTTGTCGTCACCGTACGCAGTGGTACGGAGCCAGAGCGCGCCGTCGTCTTCGTAGGTCTGGCCCCGGGCGCTGAGCGCACCGACCACGGCGTCCACCTTTCCCGCCGAGTAAAGTGAGGATTCCAGGTAGTAGACGTCGAAGATCACGCCCAGGGCTTTGAGATCCCGATCCTGCTCCTTCCGCAGCTCGCGGACGGCCAGGCGGCGGACATCCTCGAGCCGCTCGCCACGAGGATCGTCGGGATGCTCCTGTACGTAGGTAGCCGCGATCTCCTTGATGTACTCGCCGTGGTAGCCTCCTTCGGAGACCGACACCCGCTCGCCGCGCGCCTCGCGCACCCGCGCCTGCACGCTGTCGCCCAGGTTGGCGATCTGGACGCCGGCGTCATTGTAGTAGAACTCTCTGGTCACCTTGTGCCCGGTCCACTGAAGCAGCGCTGCGATCGCGTCGCCCAAGGCCGCCTGGCGGCCGTGGCCGACGTGCAGCGGTCCGGTGGGATTCGCGGAGACAAACTCGATGTTGACGTCGACTCCCCGGCCGAGGTTGCTCCGTCCGTAGCCGGCTCCCTCGGCGAGAATGCGCCGGTGCACACTGGCGAGCTGGTCTCCGGCCAACCAGAAGTTGATGAAGCCGGGGCCCGCGATCTCCGTCTTCTGGACCAGATCAGGTGAGAGATGCAGTTCCTGGAGCACTCGCTCGGCGGTCTTACGCGGGTTGGCGCGCTCCCGCCGAGCAAGGACCATGGCGAGGTTGGTCGCCAGGTCGCCGTGGCCCGCGTCCCGGGGGCGCTCGAGCACGAACTCGATTCCGTCGGCACCGAGCCGCGAGGCCACCCGCGACAGCTCGGCGCGAAGGGTTTCGCTCACTCGGGAGCAGCCTTCCCCGGCCCTTTGCTCGGTGGCTGTTTGCCGGACTTGGCTTCTGATTTCGCGGCGGGCTTGGCCTCAGACTTCGAGGCGGCGTCGGACTTGGACTCGGCCGCGGGCTTGGTCTCCTTGGAGGCGCCGCTGTCAGACTTCTCCGACGGATCCTTCCGCGGACCTTTGCCGTCCTTGCCGTAGTCCGTGATGTAGAAGCCGCTGCCCTTGAATACCAACCCGGCCCCACCAGAGATCTGACGCGTCGCGGTTTTGCCGCACACCGGACACTTGGCGCGGGGCTTCTCGCTCATCTTCTGAAAGAGCTCGAACTCGTGCCCTTCCGGGCACTGATATTCATAGGTCGGCATGGTCGTCCGCTTGGGGTAAACGAAATCAGCTGCTAAACTTACCTCGATCGCGGCGCCAACGACATCGTAGGAGAGGCGATGCCGGGGATGACTGCACTAACTCCAACCGAACCCGCGCTGCCGAATCCGCCTTACGCCGGACGGTACACACCCCACACCTCACGTAGGCTATCGCTGATTTCGCCCAGGGTCGAGCGGGCGCGGACGGCGTCGATAATGGGGGGCATGAGAGGATCCGAGCCCGAGGCGGCATGGCGGATCTTCTTCAAGGCCCCATCCACGGCCGCGTCTTCGCGGGAGCGTTTCACCTGGGCGAGCCGGGCGCGTTGTGCGGCCTCCAGGGCGGAGAAATCGGGCGCCTGAATGGAAAGCGCTGGCGAGTCATCGACATAGCGGTTGACCCCAACCACCACCCGCTCACCCGACTCCTGGGCTTTCTGGATCTCATAGGCACTCCGGGCAATGGCCTCCTGGAAGAAGCCCCGCTCGATCGCCCTGGCCGCACCACCCAAGCCATCGACGGCGGTAATCAGCTCGCGGGCACCAGCCTCGATCGAATCGGTGAGCGCTTCGACGTAGTAGCTGCCCGCAAGCGGATCCACCACATCGGCAACGCCCGCCTCGAAGCCCAGGATCTGCTGGGTCCGGAGGGCCAGCGTCGCCGACTCCGAGGTCGGCAGCGACAGGGCCTCGTCGTACCCGTTGGTGTGGAGCGATTGGGTGCCGCCCAGCACCGCCGCCAGGGCTTGTACCGTGACCCGTACGACATTGTTGAGCGGTTGCTGTGCCTGTAAGGTGACACCGCCGGTCTGGGTGTGAAACCGCATCCGTGCAGTGGCGTCTCCGGCCCCGAAGCGCTCCCGCATCAGTCTGGCCCACAACCTTCGCGCGGCTCGGAACTTCGCCACCTCCTCGAGGAGGTTGTTATGGCTGGCGAAGAAGAACGAGAGGCGGGGTCCAAAGCGGTCGATGTGGAGGCCGGCATCTACCGCAACCCGGACGTACTCTAGGGCATTGGCCAGCGTAAACCCCACCTCCTGCACTGCCGTGGCGCCGGCCTCCCGCATGTGATAGCCGCTGATGGAGATCGGGTTGAAGCTCATCCCTTCGTCTTCGACGAAGCGGAAAATGTCGGCCACCAGCCTCAGGGACGGAGCGGCAGGATAGATGTATGTCCCCCGCGCGATGTATTCCTTGAGCACGTCATTCTGAACCGTTCCGGTGAGCCGGCCCCGCGGCACCTGCTGCTCCTCACCCGCCACCACGTACATGGCGAGAAGGATGGCAGCGGTTGCGTTGATCGTCATCGACGTGGAGACCCGATCCAGCGGGATCTCCCGAAACAGCGTCTTGATGTCCTCTACCGTATCGATGGCCACTCCGACCCGCCCCACTTCTCCCTCCGCCATCCGGTGGTCCGAGTCGTATCCCATCTGGGTGGGCAGATCGAAGGCGGTCGAAAGCCCCATCTGGCCCGCGGCGAGCAGCTGCCGGAACCGCTGGTTGGTCTCCTGTGCCGTCCCGAACCCGGCGTACTGGCGCATGGTCCAGAGCCGGCCGGTGTACATGTTGGGGTGGGGACCGCGGGTAAAAGGGAATTCGCCGGGGCGTCCGAGATCGGTGATCGGGTCGCCGGTCCAGTCCTCCGGCCCGTAGACGGTCTTCACAAGGCCGGCTGCGACACGGCTCCGCTCGTCGGTGCGGCCACCCGCCGGAGCGTGTCCGCGACGAAGCCCACGTCTTCCCTCGAGCCGATTACCAACGGCGTGCGCTGGTGCAGTTTCTCGGGGACGATGTCGAGAATCCGGTTGACCCCATCGGTGGCGGAGCCCTCGGCCTGCTCCGCCAGGAACGCCATGGGGCTCGCCTCGTACAGCAGCCGGAGCTTTCCCTGAGGGTTCTTGCTGTCGGCCGGGTAAAGGAAAATGCCGCCGGCGATGAGATTGCGATGAAAATCACCCACCAGGGAGCCCATGTACCGGCTGTTCTTCGGCGTCACGTCCTGGGGACCCATGCCCTCGGGCAGGTTTCCCTTGAGTCCGCGCACCGCAGTCTGCATCCCCTTGCCCCACCGGCCGAAGTTGCTCTCGTTGACGCTGTAGTACTTGCCGACGCGGGGTGTGATGATCCTGGGGTGTGAGAGCAGGAACTCGCCGATTGTGGGATCGAGCGTGAACCCGTGGGCCCCCTGCCCCGTGGTATACACCAACATCGTACTCGAGCCGTACATGACATAGCCGGCCGCCACCTGCTTGCACCCGGGCTGCAGCACGTCGGCCGATGTGCCCCGACCGTGCATGCTGATCCGGCGGTAAATGCTGAAGATGGTGCCCACGGGGGAATTGACATCGATGTTGGAGGAGCCGTCGAGCGGGTCGAAGAGAACGGCGTACTTGCCGACCGGGTACTCGGGAGGAACCGGGATGATATCATCGTCTTCCTCTGAACCCATCACGCACACTCTTCCGGTGTGCTTCAGGCAGTTCTTCAAGGTTTCGTTGGCGAAGATGTCGAGTTTCTGCTGGTCCTCGCCCTGCACGTTCTGCACCCCCGCGCTGCCGAGAATGTTGACCAGGCCAGCCCGCCGGATGGACGCGGCGATGATCTTGGAGGCAAGGCAGATGTCATACAGAAGGTTGGACAACTCTCCCGTAGCTTCGGGATAGCGATCTTCCTGGTCGAGGATGAAGCGCTCGATGGTGGTGACGTGCGAATTCAAAGAACCTCCTGACATGAGCGTTCACGCTATTCCGGCCGCACATCGTAGGTGGTCGAGCGGCCCTTCGCCTCCACCGTCATTTGCAATCCATCGGTCGTGACCGTGACGGCACCATCCCGATCGGTGCGCCAGACCTCCACCCGGTGCCGGCGTAACCGGGCGAGCGTCGGCGGCGAGGGGTGGCCATACTTGTTCCGCCCAACCGAAATCACGGCGGCCCTGGGCCGCAACGAGTCGAGCCACTCGTCGCCCGTGCTGCCGCGGCTTCCGTGGTGTCCCACCTTCAGCAGGTCCACGGCCCGGGTCCGGCTCCGCATCTCGGCCTCGGCCGGGAAGCCGGCATCACCGGCAAACAGAGCCTGGAAGGCGCCGTACTCCACCAGGAGGACGAGCGAGTCTTCGTTGACGTCCTCGCCCCAGCCGTGCCAGCCCGGATCGGGGTGCAGAACGGTGAAGGCGACGCCGTCCAGCACAAAGCGCTCATCACGGCGGGCAATGTGCCACCCGATGGCGCCGGCCGCGAGCTCGTCGAGAAAGGCGTAGTAAAGCGGGTCGGGCACCCGCTCACCGGGCTCGATCACCATCTGAGCGTCGAACCGATCGAGCACGCTGGGAACGCCGCCAAGGTGGTCAGCGTGCGCGTGGGAGACGACAACGATCGCCAGGTGCCGGACCCCTTGGCGCGCCAGGAACGGAGCGACCACGCGGCGCCCGGCATCGCTGTGGCTGCTTCGTGGACCCGCGTCGATCAGAATCCAGCGCCCGGCAGGTGTTCGCAGGACGGCGCCATCTCCCTGGCCCACGTCGAGAAAATGTAACGCGAGACCCGAACCGCTGTTAGCCGTACCGCGAGACCAGGACCAGAACAGAGTGGCCCACAGTATGAGGGCCCCGGCCCAGCCCCACCTCCTAGCGGCTTCCCCCAACGTGTTTCGCTTACCGATGCACCAGAGACTGAGGAGGAGGCCGAGGATCCAGGGCAGCGCCGACCGGATCTCCGCCGACCCTATGAAGTGGCCACCGGGCACCGCGGCGCCCGCGGTGGCCAACAGCTCCAGCAGGTGGTGAGCCAGCCCGGCACCGCCTGCCAGAGCGCCGGCAGCTCCGGGCCACACCGGGAAGACGATGAGACTGGCCAGGACAGCGGGCACAGCCACCGCGGCGAGGGGAATGGCGACAAAATTGAGAACGACCCCAATCACCGCCACCGCGCCGAGCGTTGCGGCCGTAATAGGCGCCGTCGCAAGGGTGGCCCCGACAGAGGATCCCAAGGTCCTCCACCAGACCGTCTCGCCGAGGGCCCGGTCGGTCCACCGGCTGAAGGTGCTCGCTCCCCAGAGAGCGGCCGCCGATAGCCACGCCCCCAGATCGACAATCGCCCAGGGATCGACGAGAAGAACACAGAGACAGGTTGCGGATAGCAGCGAGTTGGTCTCGACCCTGCGCTGACGTACCCGGCTCGCTGCCAGAAGGGCGGCGAGCGCGGCGGCCCGGGTAGCAGGCGCCGGCCAGCCGAGAAAGGCCACGTAGGCCACACTGGCTCCCGCAGCCAAGGCGAAGGCGCGCCCCCTTTCCATACGGAGCAATCGACCGAGGAGAAAGACCCAGGCGGTGATCACTCCTACGTGAAAGCCGGAAATCGAGAGGAGGTGCACCAACCCGGATTGCGCAAACCGTTCCTGAAGCGCCCGGTCGATGCCGCCGCGCCGACCCAGAATGAGGGCGTCCACCATCGGTGCCCGGATGCCATACAGTTCTCGGCTGCTGTGGGCCAATGCCGTACGCAGCCGCGCCGTGGCAGCGGCGCGGGGCCCGGGACTGTCCGAGACATCGCTGATCAGCAGGGTACCGGAGGGCCGGTTGGCCGCGCTCGGCCGCGGAATCCACTGTCCGGTCACCTGGACAACGAGACCCGCGTCCACCGCATGCCCGGACGGCCAGCGTGAAGGCACGGGCCCGACGCAGCCGGCCCGCATCGGTTGCAGGACCAGGAGGCCCCCAGCCGAATCTGCCGGCTCGAGCAGACGGGCGGAAAGGGCGATTCGCCCCACCGGCAGCCGCGCCGCACACTGGTCCGCCTCCCCGAGCCAGGCCAGTTCGCCGCTGAGGCGTCCAAGCAAAGCAGCGGACGCAAGCAGGATAGCGAGCGGCTGCCGAACCAGGATCGCCGCGGCGAGTGTCACCGCCACCACGCCGAGTGGTGCACCAAAATGCAAGAGGCCGGTCGCGAGACCGGCCCCGTAGGCGGTGGTGAACAGGATGGCGGGCCGCAGTCTCATGGCGGCGATCCGGCTAGCCGGGGATGATACCCCCACGCCGGCCACACCGGGGCGCCACCGAGATCTTGCGCAGCGCCTCCATCACGACCACCTCGATGGCGGCACGACTCTGTTCCTTCTCCAGACTCACCTCGGTTACCACCGTACCCTCGCGTCTCGATACATAGCGGGGCGGAACCCGATTGAGCGCGAAGGCCAACACATCGTCGCGGCACACATCGCAGCCGCAGTACGCCGGAAACAGCGGTCGCAGCGTATCGTAGGCGGCCAAGACGTGGTCTTCGACGAGGTTCTTCATTACAGGACCGCCAGCTGAGAGCCTGCCCTGAGCCGAGCGAAGGGCAAGACCACGGACCCTGTGAAGGTCGATCCGGTGGTTCCCGTGAGCCGGACCATGTGGTATTCACCGATGGCGGTTGCCGGCAGGTCCAGTACCACAAGCTGGTTGGTGCGGGTGCGGGCCAGCATGAGCTGGCCGCGCCGCGCCGGACGCTCGACCAGCACTTCGTGGGTCTCGCCGATCCGAGCCACGTTCTTGCGGCGAACCTTGGCTCGTACGGCCTCGACCAGACGGGCAAGCCGCTCTGAGGCCACCTCATCGGCCACGTGATCCTTGAGGCGGACCGCGGGCGTGCCTTCCCGGACCGAATACTTGAAGGTATAAGCGTCGTCGAAGTCAGCCTGGTCGATGAGGCCGAGGGTTGCGGCGAACTCATCCTCGGTCTCACCGGGGAAGCCGACGATGATATCGGTCGACAGCGTGATGCCGGGTACTGCACGGCGGAGCTCAGCAACCACCTCCAGATAGCGCTCACGAGTGTAGCGCCGCAGCATTCGCCTGAGCACCGCGTTCGAGCCGCTCTGCACCGGCAGGTGAACGTGCTCACAGACCGCGGGCGTGGTGGTGATGGCCTCTATGACCCGAGGTGTGAAATCGGTCGGATACGGGCTGGTAAACCGGATTCGCTTCAGCCCCTCGACACCCCCCACCGCTCGCAAGAGATCGGCAAAGTCGTGCTCGCCGTCGTGATAGCTGTTGACCGTCTGGCCCAGCAACGTGACCTCGGTGGTGCCCTGCTCCACCAGGCCGGTCACCTCTCGTTGCACCTCCGCCAGCCGCCGGCTCCGCTCCGGTCCCCGGGTTTGAGGAACGATGCAGAAGGTGCAGCGATAATCGCAGCCGCGCTGTACCGTGACAAATGCGCTGGGGCCCTTTTCCCGCACCGCAGGCAGGTCTTCGTAGTGTTCCCAGGAACGAAATTCGGTGTCGCTGAGCCGCTGCCCACCCTGTGCCAGACCAATGAGCTCGGGAAGGTTGCGGTACGCATCCGGACCCACGACCAGATCAACCCGTGGCACGCGGGCCAGGAGAGCGGGGCCCAGACGCTGAGCCATGCACCCAACCACCCCCAAAACGCTCCCGGGGCGTTTGTGTCGCTGGAGCTCACCCATACGGCCGATCACGCGCTGCTCGGCGTTGTCGCGCACCGCACATGTGTTGACCAGTATGACGTCCGCGTCCCCGGGTTTCTCCGTCCGGAGGTACCCCTCGCGACCGAGAACCCCGAACATCAGCTCGGAGTCCGCCACGTTCATCTGGCAGCCATAGGTCTCGATGTAGAGGAGTCTCACCATGGGGCAATTATAGCGGATCGCTGACCGGCTGCCCTACCCCTCATGGCCTCACCGAAATCCCCAACGACAGAATGAAGCCGTTCTCGGAGTAAGCTCCTTCGGAGCGCCAGACATGCTCGAGGGCCAGATCCAGTCCGGCCCGCTGCTGAGCAAACCGCACGCCGCTCCCGGCCGACACGCCGAATTCCCGCCCATGCTGGCCCGGCAGTAGGGGAAACGGCAGGGTCGCGTAGTGGGCGCCGAACCGGATGGGCCGCCGGTACGGCCGCTTCGGGTCGGACGCGTATTCGACCCCCACCGCCGCCTCCAGTGTGTTCTGCGCGCCCGTTCCGCCCAGCGCGAGCAGATCGCTGTTAGCCGCAGACCAGGTCCGAACGACCGCCTGTCCGGCGAGATCGAGCTTGGGCGACGGGCGCCAGTGAAGTCCGAGGCCGACGGTAAAGGGGAGATCGACTGTGCCCACCCGGGTAGAATCGCGGTCCAGGTTGACGTGTCCGTCAGACCGGGCCATCGCGGAGACGGCAAAGCTTGGCCCGAACTGGCGGGTCACCCCCACTGAGACACCGACACCGGCAAAAGAGAGCTCGGATTTCTGCCGGCTGGACAGGTAATTCGGGTCGTCGAATATCCGGGTCGAGGTGAGCCGGTTGGATCCGCTGATGATGTGAAAGCCCCCGCCGACCGACCATTGAGTCCCGAGGCGGTAGGACCCGGCAATCCGGAAATCATTGAGCCCGCCTCGGGAGGAGAAAGTGTCGCTCACGCTCACCGGGACTCCCCGCAGGTCGATTACCTCCGAGGTTGCCAGGGTGAAATCGCGGCTGGTGTAGTTGGAAAAACTGAACCCGACTACCACAGGAAAGGGGCGCACGGGGCCCGCAACCATGAGCTGGGGGAAACGGGTGTCCCGGACCGAGGCCGTTCCCGCGGGGTTATCGACACTCCGGAATCCCTGGGTGATCGTGAACACGCTGGTGAGGTTCACCACATTGGCCAGTGCGGCCGGGTTCTGGCTCGACTCCGGATCAAAGAGCCCGAAAGCGCCCCCAGTACCAATCGCTCGAACCGCCAGGGCTCGGCCGGGGTAGCCGAGACCCCGCGCACCGAACTGGGACGACTGTGCCCCGACTGCGCTCGGCAGGATCGCCAAGGCCAAAACAACAAGAGCTCGGCGCACCTAGGGAGTCTCGAAGGGGAATCGTAGCAAGTAGCTGATCCGGAGGCGCGGCCATAGTGCTGGATCTGCCGCCCGGGTTGAATAGAACGAGGGCCGCGTGAAGCTGGCACCCTCCGGCGTGAGTGACAGCACTACCGCCGTGGGCCGGGTGGTGGCGCCAAGCCAGAGCTCGACCAAACGAACCGCCTCGATACTGACGGCGGTGGTTCCGGTCTCCAGCGTATCCTCCGGCACCCGCCCGGCAACAGAGCTCACCGGCGACTTAGCCCCCACATCGGCCAGCAAAGCCCGGCTCAGCAGCCGGGCCGGGTCGGTCGGCAGTCCCGTGATTGGAGCGCTGGGGGTCAACTCAAGGGTGGCACGGACTATCGTGGCCGAATCCCGGATCCGGGAGGGCAAATTGAACCGAAGCAGCGCTCGTGACGATGGCGCGCCGCCGACAGTCAGGAGCGTAGGATCGACGGCGTCGGGGACCTGCGAGACATAGGTGCTGAACGCGGCGCCCAGTGGGATCGTCCTGAGCTTGGCGGTCCCGGTATCGGGAACGTCCAGGGTGGCGTAGGTAGTGAAAATCGGACCGGAGCCCCCGGCCAGGGCGCCCACCCGCACGCCTGTGGGCGTGAGTGCATTAATTCGGATGCCGAGGGCCAGCCGACCGCTGTCAGCCGCCGGTATCTCCACCCGACTGAGATCGGCACCCTGCAACACCGTCCGGACCGCGCCCGCGTTGAGAGTGTCGGGCACTTCGACGGTGGCAATGAGGCTTTCGGGAACGAACGCAGGGTCGATGGTAGCGAAGGTCGTGGTCGAGTCAAACGCGGGCGAGAGCCGGTACAAGAGGAGCTGAAGACCAGTCAGGTTGGTGTCGCGGGCGACCAGCGTGAAACTCAGGGCAACGGAGTCGATCGTGTAGGCCCGCGCCGTGTCACGTACGCTGACCGTGGCGCCGCGGGCAAGGAAGCGCACCAGGCCACGCTCTTCGAAGCCTTGCAGTCCATTGGAGACCAGGAGTGTTGCCGCCTGATAAGGCTGCACGTAACCGACGAAGCTGCTGTCAGCCCCGCTGACGGCAGTGAACACCTCGTCGAAGACCTGTGGCTGCCCACCGGGGCAGAGCGCGGGACAGTCCGCCGGAGCGGTCAGCTTTTCCTGACAACCCGCGATGGTAATGACCGCCAGAAGTCCGCCGATCCACCACTTCACCGGAGCTGCTCCGGACCGAACGCGGCAGGCAGGAGGTCGGAAAGACGCCAGCGCACCGTCCCCCGGGACCCGACCGCGTCGATCGGGAGATCGAGACCGAACTCAGCCAGGACCTGGCGGCAGGCACCACAGGGAGCCGCCGGAGGATCGACATCGGATACCACGACGGCGCGCCTGAACCGAGTCACGCCTGCAGTCACGGCCGCGCAGATGGCTGCTCGTTCGGCACAGATGGTCAGTCCGTATGAGGCATTTTCGACGTTGCAGCCGCTGAAGACAGCTCCGTCATGGCCCTCGAGCGCCGCACCCACCCGGAAGTTGGAGTATGGTGCGTAAGCACGAGCCTGGGCCGTTCGTGCGGCAGAGATCAGAGAATCAGTCAAGCCAAACCTCGGGTAGAAACGAGGTGCCGGCAGCCAGTGCCGGTACCCCGAGAAACTCGGCCACGGTCTGACCGATGTCGGCGAAGGTGCGACGGCGGCCTAGGTCCATCGATCGGACCTTCGGGCCGAACACCAGCAGCGGAACGATCTCGCGTGAGTGGTCGGTAGACGGCGTGGTCGGGTCATTGCCGTGATCGGCCGTAAAGATAACGAGGTCATCCTCACGGACCCTGTTCAGCAGCCGGGGTAGGCTTCGGTCGAGCTCCACGAGACCGCGGCGGAAGCCCTGGATGTCATTCCGGTGACCCCAGCTCTGATTGAACTCGATCACGTTGGCCAGGAGCAATCCCCGGTGCATGGCGGCCATGGCTCCCTCGATCAGCGCGTAGGCCTCCGCGTTGGTCTCGGTGTGAATACTGGTGATGCCGCGGCCGGCAAACAGGTCGTCTACCTTGCCGACGCCCACCCGTGGTATCTGCCGCTCGACCAACCGGTCCAACAGCGTTGGGCCCGGTGGAGGCAGGCTGAAGTCCCGCCTGCCGGCGGTCCGCTTCCAGGCACCGGGCTCACCAATGAAGGGGCGGGCGATGACCCGGGAGACGCCGTGCTGTCCGCGAAGAAGCTCCCGTGCGGTGAGGCAGGCGGCATAGAGCTCGGCCGGGGGCACCGTTTCCTCGTGGGCCGCAATCTGGAAGACGCTGTCCGCCGAGGTGTAGACGATCCAGTTGCCGGTCCGCCGGTGCTCGCTGCCATACTCGTCCAGCACCGCGGTACCGGAGGCCGGCTTGTTCCCGAGCACCTCCCGCGCCGTCAGCCGGGCGAACTCATCGACCACCTCCCGGGGAAAGCCATGCGGGTAGGTGGGGAACGGCGCCTCCAGCAGCAGGCCGCAAATCTCCCAGTGCCCTGTCGTGCTGTCTTTGCCTGGACTGGCGGGCTCACAGACCCCGTAAGCGGCAGTCGGCGCGGCCACGGGTGCCACCCCGGCCAATTCGGCGCAGCAGCCCAGCCCCAACGTCTCGAGCCGTGGGACCGAGAGCCCACCCACCGCACGAGCCACATTGCCCAGGGTGTTGCTGAGGTGATCTCCGTAGGACTCGGCATCATGGGCCGGACCGATGCCCAGGCCGTCGAGAACGATGATTGCCGCGCGTCGCATCAGGCCTTTGGCATGGTCTGCACGAAACGGAACCGGAGCCCTGTCAGCGCTTGATCCAGGAGCTGTTTTTCATCGGGATCGAGACGGTCCGAGGTCTTCTCGGCCAGCATGCCGAGCGTATCGATCAGCGTCTGCGCCAACTGGCGCGCGTTGCCGATGCCTTCCGCACCGGGCGGCAGCTCCCCGCTGAGAGCAGCCTCGGCCTGGTGGGACAGGCCCAGCACGAGCGACGCGAAGTGAGGGTTCACAGCGTGCTGCCGTAACGTCGGGTGACGCGTGGCCCCAGCCGGGTCAAGAGCTCGTAAGAGATCGTCCCGGCGGCTTCGGCTTGCTGGTCGAGCGAGATCAGCCCACCGAACACCGTCGCCACGTCTCCCACAGCCACGTCCTCTCCCACCGCCGCCATGCACATGTCCATGGTGACTCGTCCGACCACGGGTGCCACCTTGCCGTTCACCTCGACCTGGCGCGGAGAAATGTCCGGACCGGTGGCGGGACTCGCACGGGGAAACCCGTCCGCGTAGCCAACCCCGACCGTTGCCACCCTCGTCGGCCGTTCGGCTCTCCAGGTTGCTCCATATCCGACCGTGTCGTTCGCTGCGATTGCGCGGATCGCCACGATCCGAGCCCGCAACGCTGCGACCGGCTGTGGTGATGGCGACCCGGCGGCGCCACCATACAAATAGATCCCTGGCCGCACCAGATCACCGGCAAAGAGCTTTCCCCGCAGCGCCGCTGCGCTGTTGGCCGCATGAACCAGGGGTGGCCGTCCCGGCAAGGTGCGGAGTACCTCGTGGAATCGATCCCACTGACGGCTGGTGGCATCGGCATCCGCTTCAGCTGCGAGAAAGTGGGTGAACGCGCCTTCCCAGCCCTTTGCTGTCGGCAGCACGGAGCTGAGCCGGCTGAGGCTGGACCGATCATCCCACCGCACACCCGCCCGGCTCATGCCGGTATCGATTTCGAGGTGGAACGGCCTGCCGCCGCTGGCGATCCAGCTCTCGAGGGCCGAGACATCACCGATGGAAGGTCGCAGGTCGAGATCGAGGTACTGCTGAATGCTGTGCGGCTGCAGCGGCGTCATTACCAGGATCGGCCGGGCGATCCTGGCGGCGCGCAGCAGTCGAGCCTCGTCGACCGAGGCCACACCGAAGCCCCACGGATCGAGTGCCTCGAGCGCGCGAACCACCTCCGTTGCGCCCAGCCCATAGCCGTTAGCTTTGACCATTGGCAACAACCGGCTGCCGGAGACCGCGGCCACCGTGCGCGCATTCGCTACCAGCGCTGCCAGGTCGACGTCCACCCAGGCGCGTGTCGTCTCGGGGGAAAAGGTCATGGGCGAGCCGGCGGTATGATATTCGCCGCGAGGGATAAATGCAAGACAAATCAGCGCTTGGACGCGCCACCACGATGGTTCGCGACCTTCGGAATCGGTGTGCCTGGGACCGGGCACAAACGCGGGAGACGCTTCGCCCATACCTGGTCGAAGAGGTGCTCGAGTTGGATCACGCACTCGGAGAAGGACAACCGGATCAGATCCGGGGGGAGTGCAGCGATCTGCTGCTTCACCTGGCCTTTCAGGTTGTCATCGCCGAGGAGCTGGGTGAGTTCACCAGCGACGACGTCGCCGCTGAGATGGAGCACAAGATGCGCCGACGTCACCCGCACCTGTTTCAATTGGGAGACGCCGAGCCGTGGGAGCACATTAAGCGCCGGGAACGAAGCGGCCACGTGCTCGAGGGACTCATTCCCACGCTGCCGCCGCTCCTGATGGCGTACCGACTTCAGGAGCGAGCGGCGTCGGTCGGGTTCGATTGGCCTGACGTGGAAGGGCCACTCGACAAGATTCGCGAAGAGCTGGCCGAGGTCGAGGATGAGCTGGGTACCCCCGGCAGCCCGGTCGACGCTCCGCAGGATACCGACCCGAACGCTCTCGGCCGGGCCCCGAGGGAAGAGCTGGTGAACGAGATCGGTGACCTGCTGTTCGCGGTGGTCAATCTCGCGCGAAAAATCGGGGTTCAGCCCGGCCTTGCCCTCGATCGGGCCAATCGAAAGTTCCGCCAGCGTTTCGAGGGAATCGAGCGGCTGGCGGCCCAACGCGGCATCGATGTCTCGTCGGCAGGGCTGGAAATACTGGACGGGATGTGGGATGAGGTGAAAAGCGTGAATGATGCGAAAGCGTGAACGGTAAACGGTGAACGGGAGTTGGGTGGTGGCCCGTTCACTGTTCACCGTTCACTGTTCACGCTTTGGTTAGGGGTATAGACGATGGATCTGCCTGGGGAACGCGATTGCTTCGCGAATGTGGGGAATCCCACAGATCCAGGCCACCGTGCGCTCGACGCCGAGCCCGAAGCCTGAATGAACGAAAGTCCCGTACTTGCGCAAGTCGAGATACCAGCGATAGACGTGGGGGTCGAGTTTCTGCTCCTTGATTCGGGTGAGCAATTTATCGTAGTTGTCCTCACGCTGAGACCCACCGATGATCTCGCCGTACCCCTCAGGTGCCAGACAGTCGTTGTTGAGCACGGTTCGGGGATCGTCGGGGTTTTCCTTCATGTAGAAGGCCTTCACCTGTTTGGGGTAGTTATAGACGAAGACAGGACGATCGAACTCCTTCGCCAGCAGCGTCTCATCGTCCCCTCCGAGGTCGCCGCCCCAGCTGATGTCGGAACCGAGCGTGTTGAGTTTGGACACCGCGTCCGAATAGGAGATGCGGGGGAAGGGGGCGAGCACCCGCTCCAGCGGCCCGGTGTCGCGTTCGAGCTCCTCCAGCTCCCCTGCCCTCCGGTCGAGCGCCCGGGCGACGATGGCGCTCACGAATTCTTCCTGCAGCTGCATGTTGGCGTCCGAGTCGTTGAACGCAACTTCGGGCTCGACCATCCAGAATTCGGTGAGGTGGCGCCTGGTCTTCGACTTCTCGGCTCGAAAGGTGGGACCGAAGCAGTAGACCTTGCCGTGGGCCGCAGCGGCGGCTTCCACGTAGAGCTGCCCGGTCTGGGCCAGATAGGCGTTACCGAGGTCGAAGTATTGCGTGGCGAAGAGATTACCGGCTTCCTCGCCGATGGCGCCGGTCAGGATCGGAGTGTCGACCAGGATGAAGTCGCGCTGGTAAAAGAAGTCCCGGATTGCCTGGACCACCTCGTGGCGCACCCGGGCTACCGCCGCCTGACGCCGGTTTCTGAGCCACAGGTGTCTATACTCGAAGAGGAAAGTCGTCCCATGCTCTTTAGGGGTGATCGGGTAGTCCGGGCTGGAGCCCAGCACCTGGACATCCTGGAGGCCAAGCTCGTAACCACCGGGCGAGCGCGGCTCTTCCCGTACGACCCCGGTGAGGCCGACGCTGGTCTCCTGAGTCAGCGTCTCGAAGGCGGCCCAGGTCGACTCGGGCACCTCTTTCTTGGACAGAACCCCTTGCACCGTTCCCGAGCCGTCTCGCAGCACCACAAACGCGATTTTGCCGCTCGACCGGGTAGTAACCACCCAGCCGCGGACCGTGACCGTCTCGCCCACGTGCGCGCGGAGCCCGCTGATCTGTACTGCCGCCATGCCATATCCGATGGGAGAATGAGGTTGAGCCGAGGAGCGTTGAGTCTAGCCCTCCTCCTGGGAAGCGTCAACGCGGGCTGCGTGAATTTCAGACCGCCACCGACGCCGATTGCGGCCGCGGCGGCCGGCGATGCCCCCACTCCGGTCTGGACCGCGCGAGCCGGCCGGAAGCTCACCGGACAGATGGGAGTGCGAGACAACACGCTGTACGTCGGGGGCATGGACCGGAAGGTCTACGCGGTGAATCTGGCGAGCGGTGAGGTACGCTGGTCGGCCCGCCTCTCGGGAATGATCGTCGGGGGAGTACTCCTGTCGGGCGACACGATCTTCGTGGCGACATCCCGTCCCGACGGCCAGGTTCACGCACTCCGCCGTAGCGACGGCAAGAGAATCTGGCGCGTATCCCCCGGTCCGATCGCCGCTCCGATGGCCATAGTGGGTGGGGTGCTCGTAGCCGAAACCCAGCGGGGGGAGGTTTTCGCGCTGGATCCCGGGACCGGGAAGACCCGGTGGCGCCGGCGGGTGGGAGTCGCTCGGTCTCCCGCGGCGGAAGCGGGTAATGGGGGGATCCTGGTCTCTACCACCGATTCGCTCTTTCGACTCGGGGTCGCGGACGGGAAGGTCACCCATCGGGTTGCTTCACCGGGCAGCGTCGTGGCTCCCTGGGTAGTCCGCGACGGAGTGTTGCTGGCGGGAACCACTGATTCGCTGGTGGTGTCGATCCGCCCGGCTGACCTGCGGCGCCTTTGGACCGCGCCGGTGGATGCCCCGGTCCTGGGCTCGCTCGCCGCCATAGGTGATACCCTCTTCCTGGCCACGAGGGTTGGCACCGTCTACCGGATCGAGCCCGGCGCCGAGCCGAAGGTGGAGCGGATCGCGAGCCTCAACTGGCCGGTCACCGCCCCGGTGACGGTCCTGAGAGGACAAATCATCTTGGGCGGAGCCGACGGAACAATTCGCGCCCTGCGGTCGGACGGCGTCGAAATCTGGCGGGTACGAGTCTGGCGCCCGGTTGAACTGGGCCCGGTACCCCTGGCTGACGGCCTTCTCGCCATCGGCGGCAATGGCGACCTCCACCGGTACCGACGGTGAAGGCGCGGGTATGCTCCGCCATGCTCCTGCTGCTTCTGCTCGCCGGGCGGGTGGAGGGTCAGGGACTCAGCCCAGCGGTGAAGTATGGGAAATGGGTCCTGCTGGCCGGCTCCCTAGGCATGAACTATCTGGCGGTGCGGGCCCATAACAGCGCCGATGACAGCTTCGATGTTCTGGAATCCGAGTGTAGCGTGGCGCAGGAGCGATGCGCCCTGGGCCCCGGTGGTGGCTACGCCGATCCCGCGATCGAGGACCTCTACCAAACGTCGCTGCGTTACGATCGCCGGGCTCGCCTCTGGCTGATCGGCGGCGAAACAGCCCTTGCCGGCGCGGCGGCGTTATTCGTCTGGGAGCTGACCCGCCCCAAGGGACGGCCGGACAACATCCCGTTCGAGCCGGAGGTTCGGAGTTTTCGGGGCGGGGGGACCGGACTCGGATTACGATTGGCCTTTTAAGCGTTTCAGGACTCGCGCGTCATCCCGAGCGGAGCAAGGGATCGGCTCGGGTGCGCCATGTCCTACCCAACTCGGAATAACTCCACGGCACGGGGATAACGGGCCACCGCCCTCTCTCGCATCTGCTGGTTCTCCCGCCGCTGCAACGCCGGATCGGCCTCGATGATCTTCATCGCCAGATCGCGGGCCCGGCCCAGCAGATCGGCGTCGGCCGGCAGCTGCGCATGACGGACCTCGAACCCACCCGACTGTCGTGCCCCGATCAGATCGCCCATCCCCCGCTCCGCCAAATCCAGCTCCGCGATCTTGAAGCCGTCCTGGGTGGCCGCAAATCCGTTCAGCCTCTCTGATGCGCCACCCTCGGTCAGGAGAATGCAATAACTCTCCTCCGCGCCTCGACCAATTCGACCACGCAGCTGATGCAGTTGCGCCAAGCCGAAACGCTCGGGGTGTTCGATCAGCATGATGGTCGCCTCGGGCACGTCGATGCCGACCTCGATTACCGTGGTTGCCACCAGGACTTTCACGTCGCCGCTCCGGAAACGCCGCATCACCGCATCACGTTCCTCGGCCTTGAGCCGGCCGTGCACCAGCCCCACCTCCAGTTCGGGCCAGCGAGCCGTCAGACTCTGCGCCATCGTCGTCGCCGCGCGCAAGTCGGCCCGCTCTGACTCTTCGATGACCGGCAGGACGATGTACGCCTGGCTCCCCTGCTCGCACTCGCCGCGGACAAACTCGAGCACCCGCTCCCGTTGGCCCGTGCTCCGCACGGCGGTGCGCACCGTGCCCCGCCCCGGTGGCCGCTGCCTGAGGGTAGACACGTCGAGGTCACCATAGAGCGTCAGGGCCAGGGAGCGCGGAATCGGGGTGGCGGTCAGGAGCAGCACGTCGGGAGCTGCGCCCTTTCCGATCAAAGCGGCCCGTTGTTCGACCCCGAAGCGATGCTGCTCGTCGATGACCACCAGACCGAGCCGCTGAAATGAGACGCTCTCCTGTAGCAGTGCGTGAGTTCCCACCACCACTCGGGCCTGGCCGGTCGCGATACGCTTCCGAACCGTCGCCTTTTGAGCCGTAGTCTGCCGGCCGAGCAGCAGTTCCGGCTTGAGGCTGAGCGGAGCCAGCAACGTCTCCAGGGTTGCTCCGTGCTGCTCGGCGAGCAGCTCGGTCGGCGCCATGAGTGCGGCCTGGAAGTTGTTCTCGACGGCCAGCAGCATGGCGAAGAGAGCGACGACCGTCTTCCCGGTTCCCACGTCGCCCATCAGGAGCCGATGCATCCGCTCCGGCGCGGTCATGTCGGCCGTGATCTCACGCAGGGCCTGCTGCTGGTCTCCGGTCAGCTCCCAGGGCAGCTGTTGCTTGAGCTGGGTGGTGAGCTGACGCTTGATGGTGAAGGCCACCCCGCTCCGGTGGCGCTTGGCGACGGCGCGAGCCCGGATCAACATCAACTGAAGATCGAAAAGCTCGTCAAACGCCAGCCGCCGTCTTCCCCGTTCGGCCTCCTCGGCAGAGCCCGGGCGATGCACCGCGCGGAGTGCATCGGGCAGCGACGGCAAGTCGAGACTCTTTCGCAGTGGCTCGGGGAGACCGTCATGGGACAGGGAGATCAGCTGGTCCAGGTGCCGGTCGATCAGCGACCGGATGACCTTGTGGCTCAGGCCTTCGGTGGCGGGATAGACCGGCAGCACCTTCCCGGCCGTGAGTGGATCCGAATCGCTGTCGGCATCGGCGAGGATCACGTATTCCCGGGGAGCCATCTGGCGACCGTGATAAAACCGGACCGGACCGGACACGAGCAACGTCTGACCGATGGCAATGGTACGATCGAGGAACGCCTGCCCCGGCCAGACGCATTCCAGCACGCCGCTGTCATCGCGCAGGACCGCGTGGAAGATCCGGAGTCCGCGGCGGGTCGGAAGCACCCCTTTGGCGACGACTTTACCGACGCAGGCTACCTCGTGGCCGACCTCCGCCTTGGCCAGCGGAGTGACGGTGGATGCGTCGACATAGCGATGGGGAAGATGCCACAACAGGTCGCGGGCGGTGCGGATACCCAATCGCTCCAGTGATTCAGCGCGCCGCTCTCCGACTCCCTTGAGGAACTTGACGGGGGTCTCTAGGCGAAGGGTCGCCGGAGTGGCGCGGGGAGGCATCCGCGTTTAGGAGGCCTCTACCGGTGTGTCTGCCAGCAGATTTTCGGCGAAGCGCTCGGGGTCGAAGGCCTCCAGATCCTCCACTGATTCGCCCAGCCCGATGAATCGGACCGGCAGGCCGAGCTCCCGCCGGAGCGCGGCGACGGCGCCACCACGGGCGCTGCCGTCGAGCTTGGTAACCACGATCCCTGTGGGCGAGACCGCCTGGGAGAAGAGCTTGCCCTGCTGGATGGCGTTTTGACCTACCGTTCCATCCAGTACCAGAAACGTCTCGTGCGGGGCGCCGGGCAGCCGCCGGCCGATGACCCGAGTGACCTTTCGCAGTTCCTCCATCAACCCCTCTTGGGTGTGGAGACGGCCGGCCGTGTCGATGATGACGGTATCGATGCGGCGGGAGACGGCCGCGTCAATCGCGTCGAACGCCACCGACGCAGGGTCGCCACCCGGCGCTCCAGCGACACAAGGCAGATTCAGGCGGTTGGCCCAGACCTGAAGCTGAGCAATGGCCCCGGCGCGATAGGTGTCCGCTGCGGCCAGCAGGACGGTGCGTCCCTCCTGCTGAAGCCGCGCCGCGAGCTTCGCCGCGGTCGTGGTCTTCCCGGTTCCATTCACGCCGACCAGCAGGATGACTGTGGGACCTGGGTCGGCTCGGACAATGGCACCGGGATTCTCGGGTCCGGCGAGCATGGCGCTAAGGCGCTCCCGAAGGGCGCGCTTCAGATCGGCCTCGGTCTTGAGCTTCCCGCGCCGCACCTCGTCTTCCAGAGCCTGCGTCAGCTCGACCGTGGCGGGAACGCCGAAGTCGGCCTCGATCAGCACCCGCTCCATGTTTTCCAGGTCGGCGGCGTTGAGCCCGCGCATGAGGGCGCCCACGTCGGTCAGCGCAATCTGCTTGATGCGCAACCACAGACTTTGCCTCTCGTTGCTCCCCAGTCTGCTTGGCTTCATCCACTCATCATCCAGACGGTTTGGTGCTTTTCGCTCAGGATCATCGGGAATCTACTACGTCAGCGAAGCCCGAGACGCCGGCGAGCCAGCCATTCGCCCGAGAGCGCCAGGACGCAAACTCCGAACAACCAGAGCCAGTCGCGGGCGGTACTGCGCGTACTCGTTCGCGCGTCCCGCCCCGCGTGGGCGGACAGACTCACAGGACGGGGGAGCAGCTCGTCAGAGTATTGCTCCACCGCGAGAGTTCCCACTCCGCCACCGGAGAGTCGATAACGGTATTCACCCGGGTGGAGCCACACGGGGGCGCGCCCGTCTCCATCGAAGCGGAGTGTATCGGTCCGCTGTCCGGCGCTGCTCGAGAGGACCACGGCCTGCACGACCGCGGAGCCGGGACCGAGCCATTCGAACATGACCGGACGGCCGTTCTGTACCACCGCCTGGACTGGCCTCGCTACCCCTCGCGCCGAATCCACGCCGCCGAGTAGCCAGCTCGTCGTTGCCGCCACCCAGGAGCGGTAGCTTTGCTCGCTCGATCCCCCCCGAAAGGGCCACCGCCAGAGTCCCTCCACCGCCACGGTGACCCGGCGAACCCGTCCCTCCTGCCGACCGAACACGGCGGGCCGCTGGGGGCCGCGGCGGCCGAGCTGGGCGTAAAGCGCCACCCAATCGCGCGGGCCGCTCTCCATAGGTGTGAGCAAGAACGCGGGAGGGAACGAGTCGACCGGCTGACCGAGAAACGCTCCGGCCACCGGGGAGGCGTCAGCCTGGGAGAGATACCAATCGCCCGGCACCTGGGTCTCACCGTTTTCTCCACTCGGCCAGCTCCAGATGCCCCGGGCGGTGGTTCCCTCGGCCAGGTCGGTGGCCCCACCCTTGAGGATCAGCAGGTCGGCCCGTCGCGCCGCTCGCCGCACCACATCCCGTGGGACCGAGCGCAGATCGTTCATTGAACGCCAGCGATCGCCATCCAGGCGGAGGTACCCCCGCAGAGGAAGCTGCCCGACTTCACGCAGGGTCCGATAGAAGAACCGGCTGTCCCAGTCCGCAGGCGCCGCCAGGAACACGACCCCGGGCGTGGGGGCAACCGTGACCAGATGGAGCCGGGCATCGGTGCGAGGCTCGGCGTCCCCCCCGCCTGCGAGCGTCACTCGGAGCAGGTGGCCGCCCGAGGGGAGGGACCCGGATGGAACCACGATCCGTGCCCGCCCTCCGGTCTCTCCTCGCAGCCGCACAGTCCTGAAGGCAATTCGCTTCGTTCCCGAGAGCACCTCGACTCCGACGCTCTCGGCGACATGCCCCCCCGTGGGCTGGATGTCGACCTCGAGAGGAATCGAATCCCCTTCGCTCACCCGGTTCGGGCCCGCGACCCGGGTGACGGCCAGATCGGGCTGAGGCGCGCGCTGCAGTAGCCGGATACCGCTGCGGGTGAGAAGGTCCGGCGGGATCTCGCGAACATCGTCGATTTCCCCGTCGGTTACTACGATGAGTGGCCGATCGGAGGCGGAGGCGGCAAGCAGCGCCGGCGCGAGCAACGAGCGTCCCCTGGTTGGAGTCGAATCAGGGCTGGGGCGCGCATCGCCGAACAGTCGTACCTCGCCCCAAACTGCCGCCGAATCCTGGGCCTCGGCCCAGCGCCCGCCGGTCGCCCCCATGCTGAGAGAGCCATCGAGCAGGACGAGAGGCCGTCGGGGTGCGCCGGACACGGGGCAGCTGATGTTCACCAGCAGGAGCCCCAGTGCGGACCAGGCAATCGCGCGACAGGTGAGAGGGATCCAGGCACGGCGCCCCATCCGCTCGAGAGCGAGATAGGTGAAGCCGGCCAGCCCAAAGGCGGCAAGGACTATGAGGACGGTGAGCATGCTGCCGCCTGCAAGGCCTCGGGGAGGGTCACCCGCCCCTCGTACAAGGCGCGTCCCACTATGACTCCATCGAAGCCAGCCAGGCAAGCGGAGCGGACGTCTGCGCTGCCGGCAATGCCGCCGCTCACGATTACCCGGGCACCAGCCGTACGCAGCGCGGCCGCACCGGCCAGGTCTGGGCCGGTGAGCATGCCGTCACGCCCGATGTCGGTATAGATCAGGGTTTCGATGCCGGCCTGCACAACCTGACGGGCCAGATCTTCGGCGCGGGTACCAGACGTCTCCGTCCACCCTCGTACGGCGACCAGACCGTTCCGGGCATCGATTCCCACCGCGAGGTGCGCCGGGCTCACGGCGACCAGCAACTCGGGAACAAAGTTCGGATCGGCCGCGGCTGCGGTTCCAATCACGACACGCGCAAAGCCCAGGTCAAGCGCTTCGCGGATCAGGTCCTTGCTGCGCAATCCACCGCCAAGCTGAAGCTCCACTTTGGCCGCTACCCGCTCGGCGATCCGCTGAACCACTGTCAGATTGTCACCCACGCCGAATGCGCGGTCCAGATCGACCACATGAATCCACTGGGCGCCCTGCTCCAGAAAGCGCTCCGCGACCGCTACGGGATCATCCCCATAAACGATTTGCCGCGCCCGCTCGCCCTGGCTCAGGCGAACGACGCGGCCATTTCGAATGTCGATGGCGGGAAGGAGGTCCACTACTCGGGCGTTACGGCAGCCACCGTTTGGAGGTTTCAGCGCCCTGCCGCGCGATCGCGTCGGTCTGGGTGACGGCGCTGGTGGAATCGCGGAGCAGGATGAGAAGGCGGTCTCGCTCCTGTTCGAACGCGGTGCGATCCGATTTCGGTACCGGCGCGCCCCCGCCGATCTTGACCCGCCTCGAGTCCTTGGCCACGCCGTTCATCCGGAACTCGTAGTGGAGATGAGGTCCACTGGCCAGGCCGGTGGAGCCGACGTACCCGATGACCTGTCCCTGCTCGACCCGCGTGCCGCGACGGATCTTGCGCGCAAGTCCACGGAGATGCCCATAGCGGGTGGTGATACCGTTTAGGTGGCGCAGCTCGACCAGATTGCCATAGCCACCCGCCCACCCCGCCCGGAGTACCACACCGTCGCCCGCCGCCATGACCGGGGTGCCGGTTCGAGCGGCGTAGTCAGTGCCCTCATGCCGGCGGGTGCGGCCGAGCACGGGATGAAACCGGCGGTTAGCGAAGTTGGAGGAAATTCGGCGAAATTCGACCGGAGCGCGCAGGAATGCGCGCCTGAGCGATCCACCCTCAGCATCGAAGTACAGCGCGCTGCGTGAGGCAGAGGGGACAAACCGGATTGCCGTCAGGCTCTTTCCCGAGATGGTAAGGTCGCTCGCCAGCACCCGGCCGAAGCGAACCTCACCGTCCTCGGAGACCAGCCGTTCGAACACCACCTCAAAGCGGTCGCCCGGGCGGATATCGCGGGTGAAGTCGATCTCCCAGGCATAGACATCCGCCAGGTCCCAGGCAAGCCGCTGACGATTGCTGTTGTCGAGCAGCTCGTTGCTGACCCCCGCATCGAGCCCCTCGTAGAGGGAGCTGTTGATGGCGCCCTCGACACGCATCTCCTGGGGGCGCCACCGAATCGGCTGCGCCTCCGCGTTCCAGCCATCGGAGATCCGGCGGAAGGTGACCCGCTGTTCCGGCGTCGTGCGCACCACGATGTGGGTCGGCCCCGAGTCTCCCAGGTTTTGGCGGAAGCTGAATACCAGCCCCGGACGCAGCCTCCGGGGGTTGAGCGCCAGGGCGGGATCCAGCCGATGAAAGTCAATTCCGGCGACGTTGTGGCGAGCGAAGAGATCCGACAGCGTCTCTCCCCGCTCCAGTGTATCGATTGTTTCGGTGAAGCTGGGAGTGGGAGGTGCGGCGGAGGCCGAATCGGCGGCAGGTGGAGGCAATCGATGCCAGGGCCACGACCCACTCAGGCCCAGGAAGGCGGCCGCCCCGAAGACCAGGGCGGCGAGGGAGAGGCCCAGTCCCCGCAGCATCAATCCATCTGCCGTCGAATGAAGGTCGGGATTTCCATCTCGGGGACATCGGTCGGCGCGGCGGGCGCCGGGGTCTGATGGATCCGGGGCTGCGACCGGGTAACGGCTGGCACTGCCGCGGGCACCGGGGTCGAGGGCCGTTGCTGTCTCTGAGAGGGGAAGTTGATGACGCCGGCGGCGCCTGAGGCCCGTCCCAGAGGCTGCTCCGCGATAGCGGGCCGGTCGAACCCGGTGGCGATGACGGTAACCCGCACCTCGCCGTGCATGGCGGGATCGTTGCCGGCCCCGAAGATGATCTCGGCGTCGTCGCCAACCGCGTCGTGAATGATGTCGTTGATCTGGGTGGTCTCACCCAGGGTGAGGTCGTCGCCGCCGATGATGTTGATGAGAACGCCCATGGCGCCGGCGATGGATATGTTGTCGAGCAGCGGGCTGGAAATGGCCTGCTGGGCCGCCTCGAGCGCGCGATTCTCGCCTCGTCCGATGCCGGTGCCCATCAGGGCCGCCCCACCGTTCTGCATGACGGTCCGTACGTCGGCGAAGTCTACGTTGATGATGCCGGTGGAGGTAATGAGGCTGGCGATACCTTGCGTGGCGTGAAGGAGGACTTCATCGGCTTTCTTCAGGGCTTCCTGGAAGGGAATCCCCTTGCCCACCACCGCCAGCAGCCGCTCGTTGGGAACCACGATCATGGTGTCGACGTTCTTGCGCATCTCCGCAATTCCGCCCTCCGCCTGCTTCATCCGGCGGCGGCCTTCGAACAGGAAGGGCTTGGTGACGATGCCCACGGTGAGGGCTCCGGCCTCGCGAGCCATCTGGGCCACCACCGGCGCGGCACCGGTTCCGGTACCACCACCCATCCCGCAGGTGACGAAGACCATGTCTGCGCCCTGCACCGCGTGGAGCACCTCGTCCCGATTCTCCTCGATGGCCTGGCGGCCGATCTCCGGCCTGGCGCCGGCGCCGAGCCCGCGGGTCAGCTTGCGCCCGATCTGGATCTTCACATCGGACTTGGACATCGCGAGGGCCTGGGAATCGGTGTTCACCGAGATGAACTCCACCCCGCCCAGCTGGTCCTCGATCATTCGGTTGACGGCGTTGCCTCCCCCGCCCCCGACCCCGACCACCTTCATCCGCGCGGTCTGCGCCGCGCCCTCTTCCAGCTCAAAGATCATGGTCATGTCCTCGGCCCGACTCAAAAGAAGTCTTGGAGCCACCGCTTCACTGGAGCGAACACTTTCTCCACCGCCGGTGACTTCCGGGTACCTGTGCCCAACCCGCCGCTGACGGCGACCTGCCGGGCTCCGTAGAGCACCAGGCCCGCCGGTACTGCCATACGCGGTGATTCGACGCTGTCCGCCAGACCCCGCAAGCGCTGTCCGGGAACCCCGCATCGCGCCGGCATCGCAAACACTTCGCGAGCCAACTCCACGATGCCCGGTGCCAGCGCGCCACCACCGGTAACGATCACGCCTGCATGCAAGCGCTGATGATACCCAGCCCGGGTGATCTCGTCGAGCGCGAATTCCAGAACTTCCTGAATCCGCATGTGCATGATATGCGCTAACACCCGGCGTTGGGCGTTACGCGCTCCCTGTCCCGGGGTGCTGGGAAGATCGAACACGTCACTCTCGGGAACCAGCGGCTCGAAGGCGGCGCCAAACCGCTCCTTCAGCCGCTCGGCGTCGTGTTGAGTAACCTGGAGACCGTGCACGATATCACTGGTCACGTGTCCGCCGGCCATGAGCAGAGAGCCGGTGTGACGAATCTTCCCGCTATGGAAAACCGACACGTTGGTCGACCCCCCACCCAGCTCGACGATGGCGCAGCCGAGCTCGATTTCGTCAGTGGTGAGCACGGCCAGGGACGCGGCCAGCGGCTCGAGGACAAATTCGGCGACTTGATAGCCGGCCCGCTCGACGCATTTCCGGAGGTTCTGGAGCACGCTCGAGAGCACGGTCACCAGGTAGACTTCGGCTTCCAGCCGGGATCCCGTCATGCCGATCGGCTCGCTGATCCCCCCTTGCTGGTCGATCAGGTAGTCCTGGGGAATGGCGTGCAGCAGCTCGTGGTCGCGGCCGAAGCTGACGTTGCTTGCCATGTCGTTTACCCGGGCCACGTCGCTGGTTCGAATTTCGTCGCCGGTGACCGACACCATGCCGTGGGAGCTGCGGCCAGCGACGTGCTCGCCGGCAATCCCGCAGTAGATCGAGCCCACCTCGACGCCCGCCATCCGCTGGGCGCTCTTCATCGCCTTGTCGATGGCCCGGGTGGTCTCCTCGATGTCGCGCACCACGCCGCGCCGGATGCCCCCGCTTCGTTCCACACCCAATCCGAGGATCTTGGCGCCCGGGTCGCGCGCGTCGCCGGTCACTTCGGCGATGAGGGCAACGACCTTGGTGGAGCCAATGTCCAGCGCGGCCACGAGCCGCTGCGGCTGGCTGCTCATGCTCCCGCCCAGCGGACGATCACCTGGCCCGCGTAGCGTCCATCGAGCTCGTGATATTTGCGCCCCAGCCGGGCGAGGTCCTGCGCGACCGCCATCACCGCTCGTATATCCTCCGCCGTGACCTCCGGGCCGAACCAGAACCG
>JBKJZM010000162.1:0-3276 GCA_046715295.1 Gemmatimonadales bacterium
AAGAGCCGCTTGGCCGAGGCGGAATGGGAGAGGTGTTCCGAGCCACCCACCAGATGCTGGCGCGCCCGGCCGCCGTGAAGCTGATCCGGCCGGAGCTCCTCGGGTCCAGCTCGCCGGCTGCCGCCCGGGTGATCGTCGAGCGTTTCCGGCGTGAAGCGGAGGCGGCCGCGTCGCTCAGGTCGCCGCACACGATCAGCCTGTACGATTTCGGGGTGGCCAGCGACGGAACCTTCTTCCTCGTGATGGAGCTTCTGGACGGCCTCGACCTTGAAACCCTGGTGGAGCGGTTCGGACCCCTGCCACCGGAGCGAGTGGTGCACCTCCTGCGCCAGGCGTGCGAGTCGCTGGAGGAGGCACACTCCCGTGGCCTGGTCCATCGCGACATCAAACCGTCGAATATTTTCACCTGCCGCCTGGGCCTCGCGGTGGACTTTGTGAAGGTGCTGGACTTCGGCCTGGTGAAGGCGGTGGATGATGGCGGCCGCGAAGCAACGCTCTTGACCGCGCCGGACAGCACCACCGGCACGCCCGCCTACATCGCGCCGGAGGTCGTCCGAGGTGACCGGATTGCCGATCACCGGGTAGACATCTACACCCTGGGCTGCGTGGGTTACTGGCTTTTGACCGGCCGGCTGGTCTTTCAAGCGCCCAATGCCATCCAGCTCATGTATCAGCACGCCAACGCCACCCCGGTCCCGCCTTCCCAGCGTAGCGAGCTGGAGATCCCGGCCGAGCTGGACAGCATCATCCTGTCCTGTCTCGCGAAGCTTCCCGAGGACCGGCCCCAGACCGCGGGGGAATTGTACCGCAGGCTCTCGGCCGCCCTTCCTGCCACCTGGACCGAGGAACTGGCGCAGCGTTGGTGGGACCGGCACCATCCCGAGTCGGCCCGCGCCGAGCCGGCCGAATCGGACAAGAGGATGCTGACCAAGACGATGGACGCGATGTGGGGGCCGGTGGAAACGCCCGCGCCTCCGGTTGGCGCAGGGCGGGCATGAGCACCACGGTCGGCATGACGGATGACGGATGACGGCACGAACCCAAGCCCCCCTCCGGGGGAGGGAACGCGCCGGCCTGCTGGATCGTGCCCTCCGCCCTTTCGCCGATGTGCGGAGTGGGGAAGGTGCCACGGCGCTGCTCCTTGCCTTGAATGTCTTCCTGTTGCTCGCCGCGTATTACTGCATCAGACCGCTCCGCGAGGCGTTGATCCTGTCCCTGGCCGGCGGCCCCGAGCTCAAATCCTACCTTGCCGCCGGTCAGGCGATTCTGCTGCTCGGCCTCGTCCCGGCCTACGGCGTCCTGGCCGACCGGCTGCCGCGGCGCCGGCTGCTCAACACCGTCACCGCTTTCTTTGTCGCCTGTCTCGTCGCCTTCTACGGCCTTACCCAGGCCAACCTGCCGATCGCGGTGATCTTCTTCCTTTGGGTGGGCATATTCAATCTGATGATCGTTGCGCAGTTCTGGTCGTTCGCCAACGATCTCTATACCAAGGAACAGGGTGAGCGCCTCTTCGCCATCGTGGCGGTGGGCGCATCGTTCGGGGCGGTGCTGGGCGCCAGGATCGCCGGCTGGCTCATTCCGGTGTTCGGCTTGCCGCAGCTGCTGCTGGTGGCGGCCGGTCTGCTTGTCCTGGCAGCGGTCATCAACAACCTGGTGGACGCCCGCCAGCGAGCTCGGCACGAGACCCATCTTCCTTTACATCTGACGACGGCCGAGCTTCCTGCGGCCACCGGCGAGTATCAGATCCAGACCATCGGGGACAGCAAGAAGCTCACGGTTTCACTCCCCGGCGTTGGTCCCGTGAGCCGTCCGGGCACCTTCCGCCTGGTGCTCGGCAGCCGCTACCTGCTGCTCATCGCGCTGCTGGTCCTGATTGTCAATTGGGTGAACAGCACCGGCGAATACATTCTCAGCAGCACAATCAGCGGGACAGCCAAGGCGGCAGTGGCGGCGGGAACAGCCGGGGGGCTGACCGAAGCCGAGTTCATCGGCCGATTCTATTCCGATTTCCTGCTCCTGGTCAGCATCACGGCGCTGGTCCTGCAACTGTTCATCGTGTCACGGCTTATTAAATACGCCGGCGTCCGGGCCGGGGTGCTGGTGCTTCCGGTTCTCGCGTTCACCGGGTATGCGGTGCTGGCGTTGGCTCCGATTCTTGCGATCGTCCGGGCAGTGAAAATCGCCGAGAACGCCACCGACTACTCGATCCAGAATACGGTGCGCAATGTGTTGTTCCTCCCCACCAGCAGGGACGAGAAGTACAAGGCGAAACAGGCCATCGATTCCTTCTTTCAGCGCGCCGGCGACGTGTTGTCGGCCGCTCTGGTCTTTGTTGGCATCACCATGCTCGGTTTGGGAACATCCGGCTTTGCGAGAGTGAATCTGGTGCTCGCCGGGATCTGGCTGAGCCTCGCCGTTGCGGTCGGTCGCGAGTACGCCCGGAAATCTAAGGTCCTCGAGAGTGACGTAGCGAGCCGGTGAGCCCAAGATCGGGCGCATGGAGCGTTGTGGCGCTGGCGGGCACCCTTGGCTGCGCCGGGCACCGGCCGCCTCCGCCGCTCCCGGTACCGGAGATCCCGCCCGAGAATGTCGCGGTGAGCCTGTATCTCATCGGCGACGCGGGAAAGCCCGATTCCGCCGGCGAGCCGGTGCTTATGGCCTTACGCCGAGATCTCGCCTCCCGCCGTTCGCAAAGGGTGGTCGTCTTTCTGGGGGACAATGCGTATCCCCGAGGGCTGCCGGCGCCAGGGCGGCCCGGCAGGCAGGCGGCCGAGCGGCATTTGGCCGCGCAGGTGGCAGTCGTTACTTCCACCGGCTCCCGCGGCTACATGGTTCCGGGAAACCATGACTGGGCGAAACAAGGAGTGGACGGCTGGGAAGCGATCAAGCGGCAGGAAGCGTTCGTGGATTCGGCGGGCGGCGGTACCGTCTCGCTTCAGCCGGGCGGTGGTTGTCCCGGGCCCAGCGTGGTGGACATCGGGGCCCGGCTCCGGCTGGTGCTGCTCGATACCCAGTGGTGGCTACATCCCGGGCCCAAGCCTAGAGATCCGGACTCCAATTGTGGCGCCGATTCCGAATCGGAGATCGTGGACTCGCTCCAGGGTGCTCTCATGGGGGCCGCCGGCCGCCTGGTTGTCCTGACTGAGCATCACCCGTTGCGTTCCGGCGGTGCTCACGGTGGGCACTTCGGCTGGAAGGATCACATCTTTCCACTGCGGGCGATCAAGCCATGGCTCTGGATACCGCTGCCCTGGATCGGCTCACTCTATCCGACCG
>JBKJZM010000163.1:0-3514 GCA_046715295.1 Gemmatimonadales bacterium
GTCCAGGACTTTCTTCGGACCCATCCGACGTTCGACGGCCGGGGCGTGGTTATCGCCATCCTCGATACCGGCATCGATGCGGGCATCGCCGGCCTGAGCCGCACCTCGACCGACACCCCGAAGCTGCTCGACCTGCGGGATTTCTCCGATGAAGGCGCGGTGCCGCTCAGGCGCGTCACCCCCGCCGGTGACTCGGTGGACGTTGCCGGCCGGCGGCTGGGCGGCTTCGGCCGAGTGGCCGCCCTCAACTCCCAGGGCCCCTACTACGCCGGCATGATCCGCGAGCTCCCGCTCGGCCCACCACCGGCATCCGATCTGAACGGCAACGGCAGGGTGGGAGACAGCCTGATCATTGTGGTTACCCGCGCGAGCGACGGGTGGGTCGCCTTTGCCGATACCGACGGGGATCGGTCGCTGGCGGGTGAGCGGCCGGTCCACGACTACCTGGTTGCGCGGGAGACCTTTGGCTGGGGCCGGCGCGGAGGGAAACCCCCGATCAATATGGCCGCCAACTTCTCCGCCAAGGCCGGGGAGCCCGAGCTCACTCTGGTATTCGACAGCTTCGCCCATGGCTCGCACGTGGCCGGCATCGCCGCTGGCAACGATCTCTACGGCGTCGGCGGCTTCGACGGCGTGGCGCCGGGAGCGCAGCTGCTCGGGCTGAAGATCGCCAACAGCGCTCAGGGCAGCATCACGACGACCGGGAGCATCATCCGGGCGATGGACTACGCCATCCGCTTCGCGGAGGCGCGCCGGCTCCCGCTGGTGCTCAACCTGAGCTTCGGTGTGGGCAATGAGATCGAGGGGCAGGCTCGTATCGACGGCATGATCGATTCGGTGCTCGCGGCGCATCCCAGCCTGGTATTCACCATCGCCGCAGGCAACGACGGACCCGGACTCTCCACCGTGGGTTTCCCCGGGTCGGCACAACGCGCCATCAGCGTGGGAGCCACGGTGCCAGGCACGTTCCAGCCTGCGGATCGCTCGGGCGCGCGCCGGGAGGACCTGCTGGCCTACTTCAGCTCACGAGGTGGTGAGGTGGCCAGTCCGGAGATCGTCGCCCCCGGCGTGGCGTATTCGGCGGTGCCCCGCTGGAACACGGGACAGGAGATCACGCAGGGCACCAGCATGGCAGCGCCCCACGCGGCGGGGCTGGTCGCGCTGCTGGTCTCGGCCTCGGTGCAGGAGAAGCGTCCCATCGTTGCCCGGGCGATCAAGCAGGCGCTGATGGTGACCGCCCGGCCGCTGGTGGGGGCGACATTCGTGGATGAAGGCACCGGGTTGGCCGATGTCGAGGCGGCGTATCGCTGGCTCAAGGGCGGTCGGGTGACCCCGGACATCAGGGTGCGCGCGGTGGGAAGCCAGGGTGTGAATGCGGCTTTTCTGGAGACTGGCTCGGGATCTCCCGCTACGACCTCGCAGGAGTTCGAGCTGTTGCGTCCCGCTTCGGCTCCGTCGGCGACCTACACCCTGCGCAGCGATTCGCCGTGGCTGACGGCGCCAGGCAGGGTGACACTCACAGGGGTCAAGAGCGTGGTGCAGGTCAAATACGATCCGGCCGCGCTCAAGCCGCCCGGCGCCTACGTCGGCACGGTGACGGGATGGGGCGCGGACTCGCTCGCGGGTCCCGCGTTCCGGCTGGTGACCACGATCGTGGTGCCGGCTCCAGTCACCGCCGGCCCCAGTGAGCTCAGGTCCTCCGTTCCGGTGGAGCCCGGTGCCGCGGTTCGAACATTTTTCCGCGCCGACAGCGCCCGGCCGTTTCAGGTCCGGGTCTCCAGCAGAGGTCCCACGCAGAAGGGGCTGGCCTTCCTGCATGAGCCGGACGGCATGCCTTACCGGGACGAAAGCGCGCGCCCGATGGGCGGCAGTGACGGTACAGCCGTCTATCAGGTTGACGGGCGCGACGTCGTCGGCGGCACCTACGAGAGCGTGGCGGTGGCGCCGACGGCTGAGGCGATCGATGTCAGCGTTCGGGTGACCCAGTCTCCGCTCCGTCTGCACCTGGGCGGCAACGCGAACGAGGTCGTGGGGACGCTGTCCAACGTCAGCACCACCCCGGTACGGGCCGAGGTGGCGATGCTGCTCGGGGGTGGCGAGCGGGTGGAGGCGGTCACGGCCCGCGGCTCGGCGGTGCGGCGGATCCCCTTCGTCGCCCCCGCGTGGGTGAAGGCCGTGGTCGTCGATGTTACCATGGACCGGGCACAGTGGGGGAGATTCACCGACTTCGGCGTCACGCTGTTCGATTCGGCCGGCCGGCAGATCGGGAAGCAGCCGTTGAATTACGCGCTCGGGCGGCTCCAGGTGGTCCTTCCCGAGGATCACGGCGACATGCCGGTGGAGCTCGCACTCTTTCCCGGCTTCGCCGACGCGACGAGCGACGAGCCATGGGCGCTTCGAGCCATGATCCGGCTCTATGCCGACACCGCCGTCGCCCTCACCCCCCGGCAGGTCGAGGAAGCCACCGTGACCGTTGCACCGGCCAGGAACGCCTCCGTGGTGTTTCCGCTGCAGAAGCCGTGGCCGCTGGGCGACGGATTCTTTCCGCTGGGGATCCTCGTGGCCCGCGTCGCGGAGCACACCTGGACCAGTGAAGGCAGCCTTCCGCCCTCCAATCAGCCGGTGGGACGATGACCAGTCACGTGGTCCGGGTGGCCGCAGGGCAGGGGTTCTGGGGCGACTGGCTCGAAGCGCCCGTCCGCCAGGTCCGGGACGGGCCGGTCGACTATCTCATGATGGACTACCTGGCCGAGGTGACCATGTCCATCATGCAGAAACAGAAATCGCGCGACCCGAAGGCCGGATACGCCCGCGACTTCGTTCCGCTGATGGAGCGCATCCTGCCGGACATCGTCGAGAAGGGAATCAAGGTCACCTCAAACGCCGGCGGGGTAAACCCGCGCGGGTGCGCCGAAGCGGTGCTCGAGGTGGCTCGGCGGCTGGGATTGGCGGGTAAGCTCAAGGTGGGCCTGGTCACCGGTGACGATCTGCTCGACCGCCTGGACTCGTTGATTGCGGCGGGCCATCCGCTCAGCAACATGGAGACCGGGCGGCCGCTGGCCGACATCCGGGACCGGGTACTCTCCGCCAATGCGTATCTGGGGATGGGCCCGATCGTGGAGGCGCTCAAGGGCGGTGCCGACGTCGTGATCACCGGACGGGTGACCGACACCGGGCTCACGCTCGGTCCGATCTTCCACGAGTTCGGCTGGCCTTCGGAAGACTGGGACAAGGTGGCCGCCGGCACCGTGGCCGGTCACATCATCGAATGCGGCGCCCAGTGCTCCGGCGGCAACCTGCTCAAGGACTGGCGGTCGGTGAAGGGCCTGGGCAACCCGGGGTTTCCCATCGTCGAAGCGTCTCCGGACGGCAGCTTCGTGGTGACGAAGCACCCCGGAACCGGGGGTGTGGTCTCGGTCGCGTCGGTCAGCGAGCAGCTGGTCTACGAGATGGGCGATCCCCGGTCATACATCACGCCGGACGGCGTCGCCGATTTCACCACCATTCAGCTGAA
>JBKJZM010000164.1:0-13745 GCA_046715295.1 Gemmatimonadales bacterium
CAAGCACCTGGTGTCCCCGATGCCGCAGAAAACGGAGCGCCTTGAGCGCCAAGGCCCGGTCGAGCAGGAGGTCGGACACGAACACCACCAGCCCTCGTCGCCGGAGCTGACCAACGACTCGTCTGAGGGCCGGCTCCGCCGCGGTTCCCTGCCCCGCTTCCATTGTGGTCAGCGTTCCGAGGAGCTGATGCCAGTGACTGAGGCGAGCACGGGGCGGTGTGACCGAGCGAACCTGGTCGTCGAACGTGATGAGTCCCGTGGCGTCGCGCTGGCGGATCAGCACCAGAGCCAGAGCGGCGATCAACCGTTGCGCGTACGCCAGCTTGGGGAGCACGGTAGTGGGTGAGCCGGTCCAGGCCATCGAGCGGCTGATATCGAAGACGATGACCGCGCGGAGGTTGGTCTCCTCCTCGAACTGCTTGACATACAGCCGGTCGTTGCGGCCCAGGATCTTCCAGTCAACATAACGCAGCTCGTCGCCCGACTGATACATCCGGTGCTCGGCGAACTCGACGGAGAACCCGCGCCGGGGCGACCGATGCAGCCCGCTAAGGAAGCCCTCGACCACACCTTCGGTGGTGAGCTCCAGGCCTCCCAGCTTCGAGACCTCCAGGGGGTCGAGCAGGTCGAGGCGCGAGTGACCGGATGGCACGTCAGTACTGTCCATGCCCGGCGCAACGTATCCGTACGCCACAGCCTAAGTCAAACTCGCCCACAGCGAATTATCCCGAATCTCCACAATGTCATCCATCGGCTACAGCGCGGCCCGCGAGCGGGGGAGTGAATTGCTTCAACGCTTTCGACTACTACGTGTTAGCATGGGGGGTGCAAGTGGCACGCTGTCTGCTTACATGGACCGGATACGCCTGGAGGGTTCATGCTTGTCACCCTGGGGTGGCTGTTGATCGCCAGCCTGGCGCACCCCACTCCCACACCGGTTCCGCTTCAGCAGCAGCTCCGCCGGCACTCCGATGCCGCCGGACGCATAAGCGTGTGGACCGACCGGGAGAAACCCTACCGGCGCGGCGAGGCCGCCAGGATTTATTTCCGTACCGATGCGCCTGGCTACGTGACCTTGCTCCGGGTCGACACCGACGGACGGATCAGGACGCTCTTCCCCCTCGAGCCCTGGGGCGCGGCGAAGGTGCGCGGCGGGCGAACCCACGAAGTCTCCGACACGAGAAATGGCGCCGGGTTCACCGTCGACGACGACCCGGGCATTGGATACCTCTTTGCCGTTTCCTCTCCGCTGCCATTCCAGTATGACGATGTCACCCGGGGTGATTACTGGGACTTTCGGGTCATCGATGATGGCAGGATTCAGGGCGATCCCTACGTTGCGCTCACTGATCTGGCTGCCAGGATTGCGCCTCGGGGCGACTATCAGTACGACATGGCTTCCTACCACGTCGAGCGCCGGTACGAGTATCCGCGGTTCGTCTGCTACGATTGTCACTCGTACGCCAGCTATGATGAGTGGGATCCCTACAGCACATCCTGCGCTCGCTTCCGGGTTGTGATCTACGACGATCCGGCGTACTACCCCTACCGCTACCACCCGGGCCGGAACGTCGTAGTGAGTCGGCCCCGGCGGGCGGCTCCGCGATACGTCTTCAAGGACCGAGAGCCCGGCACCGAGTACGTCACCCGTCTGCGTCAGCGCAATCGCGATCGGCCCGAGCCCCGCAGCGAACGGGGCCGCACCAGCGCCGACGTAGGTGGGCCCGGGGCCATCCCCGCCCCGCGAGCGACTCGACCCGACCCGCGGGCCGCCGCAGGAAGGGACGCTCCCCTCCTCCGCCGAGAGGTCCGGGAGTCTACGCTCAGTCCTCCGCCAGCAGACGACCGCCGGGTCGAGGGACGCCGAAGCCGGCCGCCAGCCGCCGAAGCGCCCGGGCTTCAGCCGGTGGAGCGTGACCCCCGCAAGGTCCCGCCGGTGCAACGAGGAGCCCGCAACCCGCAGAGCACTGGTGAGCCCGAGCTGCGCCGCCGGAAGCCCTGACCACCAGCTGAAACCCCGAGACGCCTACATCGTAGACCCTTCCATGCCATGGCTGTGGCTCTTACTGACCTGCACCGGTCTCCCGCTCGCGGCCCAGACCGGGGCGCCACTGACGCGGGCCGCGGCGACGATCACCGAGGGCGACGTGATGCGTCGAGTCGGTGCGATCGCCGCTGACTCGATGCTGGGGAGGGACACCCCGAGCCCTGGCCTCGAGCGTACGGCGGAGTACGTCGCCTCGGAGTTTCGGCGGACGGGACTGCGGCCTGCCGGGGACAAGGGTACCTACCTGCAGCGGTTCGCCGTCACCCGCTGGACCATCGACACCACCCGCTCGGTAGTCGAGCTGGTGGCGAACGGCCGGGTCGGCGTGGCACGGCTGGGAACCGATGCGCGATACGTGCTGGGGACGATCCCCAGCGGTCCGGTCCACGGCAGCGTCATCCTCCTCGCGAGCCCGGACACGGCGACCACCACCCCCAGCCTGGATGTAAAGGATCGAATCGTCCTGCTGTTGGTCGATTTCTCGGTCCCGCCCTCGGCGGCTGTAAACCGGAGAATCATCGATCTGGCTCGTGCTGGCCCCAAAGCCGTGGTGGTTCTCTCCAACAGGGACTCGGTCACCTTTGCCCAACGGCTGGCGGCGGCGGCTCGGCCCAGACTCACCCGGGACCAGGACTCGGCTTCAGACGAGGGTGCGCCCGTTGTCGAGGTGCACGAGCGGGCCCTGGGTCCGGTCCTGGCCGCGGCCGGCATCGACCCGGTCCGGTTACGTCGGCTCGAGCAGGAGCATCACAGGACGCTCCCCGGCCTCACGATCGAGCTGAGTCTCGCCCGTAAAGTCGTGGCTCAGGCCCAGGTGCCCAATGTTGCCGGCATACTCGAGGGGTCAGACCCGCAGCTGCGCCACGAGTATGTGGTCTACTCCGCCCATATCGATCACATCGGGATCAGCCCCGGGCAGCGGGACAGCATCAACAACGGTGCTGACGACAATGCCTCCGGCGTCGCCGGACTGATGGAGCTGGCGGAAGCCTTTAGCCAACCGGGAGTGCGGCCCAAACGCTCACTGCTCTTCCTGGCCCCAAGTGGTGAGGAAGACGGACTGCTGGGGAGCGCACACTTCACCGAGCACCCTACCGTGCCGCTCAAGCAGGTGGTGGCCAATCTCAACATGGACCTGATAGGCCGGAACTGGCGGGACTCCGTGATTGCGGTCGGGTTGGAACAATCCGATCTCGGCGCAACTCTGGGGCGGGTGGTGCAGGTCCACCCTGAGCTCGGCATGGCCCCGATTGCCGACCGATGGCCGGAGGAGCGAATTTTTTATCGTTCGGACCATTTTAACTTCGCTCGGAAGGGGGTGCCCATTCTATTTTTTACCAGCGGTACCCACGCCGACTACCACCAGCCGAGCGACGAGGCGCACACTTTAGATGGTGAAAAGGAGGCGCGGCTGGTGCGGCTTCTCTTCTACCTCGGGGCTACGGTGGCGAATGCGGCGTCCCGCCCCCAATGGGCACCCGAGAGTTACCGCCAGATCGTCGAGCGCCGGTAATGCTCGGCACGGACACCTCACCAGGAATACGCATGCACCGCTTGACCCTGCTCGGCCTCGTTCTCACCGCCATGCCCCTGACGGCTCAAACGACTCCTTCCGCATCCCAGGTGGCAACGATTACCGCGGCGGATGTCGCCCGCCGCATCGGCATCATCGCGGATGACTCGATGATGGGCCGCGACACGCCCAGCCGGGGCCTCGACCTGACCGCCGAGTACGTGGCCAATCAGTTTCGACGCTTTGGGCTCAAGTCTTCGTTCCAGCGGTACCCCATCACCAGGCGTCGGCTGGAGCCGGGGCACTCCCGGGTCATTTTTACGGCTGGAGGCCGGCAGGACACCGCCAGCTTTAGGACCGCAGCGCGCTTCGGCGGGGGAGTAGTTCCGGAGAGGCCGGTACAGGCGGGCGCCGTGCTGGTGGCCGGGCCGCACACGGCCGGGTCAGCGGGAGAGGTGAATGTCCGCGACAAGGTCGTGCTCTTCGTGCCGCCGGCCAAAGCCAACCCCGACGCGGTCCAGCAGATCCTGCGGGGGTTTTTCCTGGGGGGGCCCAAGGCGCTGGTGATCCTGGGTGATGCGGACTCCGCCAGCTTTGCGAGCACGGTCCCGAAGCGGTATCCCGAGCGCACGGTCATCGGACTCCCCGCCTCCCGGCCGGTCATCCTCCAGCTGCAGTCCGGGAGCGTCAAAAACACTCTGGCGGCGGCCGGAGTCGATCTGAATGGGATGCGGCAGGCCACAGCACCCGTTTCCCGCGAGCTCCCCGGACTCCAGGTGGGGGTCGAGATGAAGGATACCATCACCTCCTCACTGACTGCTCCCAATGCGATAGGGATCCTGGAGGGAAGCGATCCCCAGCTCAAGAACGAGTATATCGTGTACTCGGCCCACATGGACCACATCGGCATTTCCCCGGGCCAAGCTGACAGCATCAACAACGGGGCTGATGACGACGCATCGGGCACCGCCGGCGTTCTCGAGCTCGCCGAGGCTTTCAGCCGGCCCGGAGCCCGGCCCAGGCGGTCAATGATCTTCCTCACCGTAAGCGGCGAGGAGAAGGGGCTGTGGGGCAGCGACTACTTCGCCAGCAACCCTCCGGTGCCCATGAAACAGATCGTGGCGAACATCAACATCGATATGATCGGACGGATTTGGGCCGACACCATCGTTGCGATCGGGAAGGAGCACTCCGACCTGGGCACTACCCTCGAGCGGGTCAATGCGGCGCACCCGGAGCTTCGCATGACTGCCATCGATGACCGGTGGCCGGAGGAGCGTTTCTACTTCCGCTCCGACCACTACAACTTCGCCCGGAGGGGCGTTCCCATTCTGTTTTTCTTTAATGGGGTGCACCACGACTACCACGAGGTCACCGACTCGCCGGACAAGATCAACAGCGAGAAGGAGGCCCGGATCCTGAAGCTCCTGTTCTTCCTGGGCCAGGACGTGGCGAACGCGCCCAGGAGACCGGTGTGGAATCCGGAGAGTTATAAGGAGATAGTCGAATAAAAAGCGTAAGCGGGGAAGAAACAGCGTAAGCGGGAAAGGACAGTTCCCCGTTCACCCTTTTTGTTCCCCGCTCACGCTGTTCTCTCCGCCTCCCGTCCTCGTCAGCAGAACTCCCGTTATGATGAAGGCGGCCCCAACGCCCTGGAACGGATGGGGCCGCTCACCCAGCAGCAGCCAGGCGCCGAGCACGGCGACGACCGGGGTTAGGCACATGTAAATGGCGGTGCGTGTCCCGCCGATCGCCTTCACGCTCCGGTTCCACAGCAGGTACGCCACCACCAGCGACAGCACCGACGCATAGGCCACCGCCACCCAGGCACCCAAACTGACGGAGCCCCAATCGAGCCGGAGAACGCCCGGTAAGCCGACCAGCACCAATCCCGGGGTTCCCGCGATGGCTGTGATGGTGGTGACGCGGAGGGGGCTTATACCCGGTGGGACTCGCCGAAGACCCACGGTGTATCCGGCCCAACAAAGGACCGCCAGAACGCTCAGCAGGTCTCCGGTGAACGTTCCCCGATCGAAGGCCACGCCTCGCGTGGCTATCACCAGCCCCACACCCAGCATCCCCAGAGCGATTCCCCAGCGCATCCGGGCGGTAATGCGCTCCAGCCCGAGAGCCCCGGCGAACACTGCCACTACCGTCGGCACGGTGGACAGGATGAGGGCGCTGTTCGACGCGGTGGTCCGGGCCAGTCCGAGCATGAAGGCCAGCTGGTAAAACGTGTTTCCCACCACCCCGAGGAGGACCAGGCGCCTCATGGCGCCCGGGGGAAGCTTTGCCGGGCCCTCCACCACTCGCAGCACCAGCCAGAGCATCAAGCTCGAAATGGCGAAGCGGATTGCGGTGAATGCGAGCGGCGGGATCTGATCGAACGCCGACTTGGTGATGCTGAAGTTGAAGCCCCAGATCAGGCACACCAGCAGCAGGCCAAGGGCGCCCGCCGTTAGGCGGCGGACGACAGCGGGAGGGCGGGACAGCGGGTCAGCAGTACGGCGGGTTGAATGGGGTCGAGTCATCGAGCGTAAAGAGTAATCACCTGACCCGCTGACCCGCTGTCCCGCTTATCTTCCCCCCCATGTCTCAGGCCAGAATTCGCAACTTCTGCATCGTCGCCCACATCGATCATGGCAAGTCAACCCTGGCCGACCGGCTGATCGAGGCCACGGGCGCGGTGGAGAAGCGTCAGATGCGTGACCAGCTCCTCGACACCATGGATCTCGAGCGCGAGCGCGGGATTACGATCAAGCTGAACGCGGTGCGGATGAGCTACACGGCCAAGGATGGGAACGAGTACGAGCTCAATCTGATCGACACCCCGGGACACGTGGACTTTACCTACGAGGTTTCCCGGTCTCTGGCCGCGTGTGAAGGAGCCATCCTGGTGGTGGATGCCTCGCAGGGCATTCAAGCTCAGACGCTGAGCAACCTGTTCCTGGCAATGGATGCCGGTCTCGAGGTCATCCCGGTGCTCAACAAGATCGACCTTCCCGGTGCCGAGCCGGAGCGGCGGGCCGAGGAAATCATGAATCTGATCGGTGCGAAGCGCGAGGAGATTCTGGCGGTCTCGGCCAAGGAGGGCACCGGGATCCCGGAGCTGCTGGAGGCGGTGGTCGCCCGGGTGCCGCCGCCCCGGGGACAGCTCGACGCCCCGCTCCGCGCCCTCATCTTCGATTCCTACTACGACCGCTACCGGGGCGCGGTGCCCAGCATCCGGGTGGTTGACGGCGTCGTCCGCGAGGGGACGGAGATCGTGTTCGGAGCCAACCCGAGCGAGGTTCACCATGTAGACGAGGTGGGCTACCTCCAGCTGGGGCAGCATCCCACCGATCAGCTCGCGGCCGGTGAGGTCGGGTACCTCGTCGCCAGCCTGCGCGATGTGCGCGACGCCCGGGTGGGCGACACTATCCTGGACGCCGGCAACCGGGCCACCGAGCTGCTGCCGGGCTACCGCGACGTCAAGTCCATGGTCTTCGCCGGCATCTACCCCACTGACTCGGAACAGTACGAGGGTTTGCGCGACGCGCTCGAAAAGCTGCGGCTCAACGACGCGAGCCTCAACTACGAGCCGGAGTCATCCACCGCTCTCGGCTTCGGATTTCGCTGCGGCTTTCTAGGATTACTGCACATGGAGATCGTGCAGGAGCGGCTGGAGCGCGAGTTCAACCTAGACCTGATCACCACGGTGCCGACGGTGGAGTACCACGTATACACGACCGACGGCGAGAAACTGCTGCTGGAGAACCCGAGCCACCTCCCCGACCCGGCAAACATCTCCCGGATCGACGAGCCTTACGTCAAGGCCCGCATCATGGCACCGGCGGAGTACATTGGCGGCATCATGAAGCTGGGGCAGGAGCGGCGGGGCGTCTACAACGGTATGCACTACATCGACACCACCCGGGTGGAGTTCGACTTCGAGTTTCCACTGGGCGAAATTGTGCTCGATTTCTACGACAAGCTCAAATCGCTGAGCCGAGGGTACGCCTCGCTCGATTACGAGGCGGCGGATTACCGGGAATCGGACCTGGTCAAGCTCGACATGCTGATCAACGGGGACCCGATCGACGCCTTCAGCGTCATCATCCATAGCGACAAGGCCCAGGAGTGGGGCCGCAAGGTGGCGGAGAAGCTCAAGGAGCTCATTCCCCGCCAGCTGTATCAGGTGGCGATCCAGGCCGCGATCGGCAACAAGGTCATCGCCCGGGAGACGATCTCCGCCTTTCGGAAGGACGTGCTGGCCAAGTGCTACGGGGGCGATATCACCCGCAAGCGCAAGCTGCTGGAAAAGCAGAAAGAGGGGAAGAAACGGATGAAGCAGATCGGCGCCGTTGAGATCCCCCAGGAGGCGTTTCTGGCTGTACTACAAGTTGACTAACAGCGTGAACGGTGAACAGTGAACAGTGAACGGGAAGAGGGGCGAGGACTCGCAGAATCCACAGCCCGTGTGGATGAATCCTCCAGTTCACCGTTTACCGTTCACCGTTCACCTTGTCTAGTCATCCAGACCGCCTTCCTCGGCGACGTCATTCTGACCACGCCCTTGCTGTCGCTGCTGGCCGAGCGTCACGGTCCGGTGGATGTCGTCACCACACCAGCAGCGGCGGTCCTGCTGGAGACCCATCCGGCGGTGCGGTCGGTCATACGGTACGATAAGCACGGCTCCGACAAGGGCTGGCGCGGGTTGAGAAAGGTGGCTTCGGAGCTTCGCGCCCGGCGCTACGCCAGTGTCTATCTGCCGCACCGCTCCTTCCGCTCGGCGGTGCTGGCGATGCTGTCGGGGGCGACGGAGCGAGTAGGCTTCGGGGACAGCGCCGCCGCGATCACCTACACTCGGCGGATATCGCGCCCAGCCCAGGGACACGAGGTCGAACGGCTCCTGACGCTGGCGGGGTCGACTGGGTCGGCACCGGATGTCAGCCTGGCCCTGACCGCCTCCGATTACGCCATGGCGGACGGCTGGCTGGCTGCCCACGGAGTTAACACCCGGTTCATTGCCCTCGCCCCCGGCTCGATCTGGGGCACGAAGCGTTGGCCGTACTATGCCGAGCTGGCCACGGGGCTCGACCGGCCTTGCGTGGTCGTTGGCGGTGCGGACGATCGGTCTCTGGCTGAGGCGATCCTCGCGGCCGCGCCGGGCCGCACCGTGAGCGCCGTCGGTGAGCTTGGTCTCCGGGCCTCGGCCGCGCTCATCCAGCGCGCGGCAGTACTGGTAACGAACGACTCGGCTCCGTTGCATCTGGCGACTGCAGTGGGAACCCCCATCGTGGCCCTCTTCGGGCCTACGGTTCCCGACTTTGGTTTCGGTCCCCGGGGGAGAGGTGACGTCACGTTGGGACGGGACGGACTGGCTTGCCGGCCTTGCTCGAAACACGGGCCGGTGACGTGCCCCCTCGGTCACCATCGATGCATGCGCGAGCTGGCAGTGGAAACCGTAGCCGCGGCGATGGCCGCCATCACCAGTGCGGAGGAGTCCGGTGCGATTTGTCCTCGGAATTGACATCGGTGGCACGAACCTGGTCGTCGGCAGTGTGGCCGAGGATGGCTCGGCTTTGCACGCGCTCGGCAGCGAGCCGACCGGCGCGGAGGCCGGGGAACGTGATGTCCTCGACCGGCTGATCACGCTCGCCAAGCGGACGATCGACCAGACCAGGCGGGAACACCCAGGCGCGGAGATTCTCGGCGTGGGTGTCGGTGCCCCGGGACCGCTCGACACCAAGAGCGGCGTAGTCCTCCTGACGCCGAACCTCGGTTGGGTCAATCTGCCACTTCGCCAGATCATTCACGACCGGCTGAGCCTCCCCGCGGCGCTCGACAACGATGCCAACTGCGCCGTGCTCGGTGAATGGTGGATGGGCGCGGCGCGCGGCACCCGAAACGCCATCGGGATTACGATCGGGACGGGGATCGGCGGAGGAATCATCCTCGACGGCAAGCTGTACCACGGGGCTTCGGATTGCGCCGGCGAGATCGGCCACACCACCATCGACACCGAGGGGCGCCGCTGCAAGTGCGGCAACTACGGCTGTCTCGAGGCCTATGCCTCGGGCCCGAACATCGCCTTGCGAGCCTGTGAGGAGATCCAGGCCGGTGCCGAGAGCCGGCTGACCAGTTATGTGGGGGGCGATCTAAAAAAAATCACCGCGCAGACAGTCTATCAGGCCGCGCACGATGGTGACGAGCTCGCCACGCAGGTGGTGAACGACACGGCGAAGTTTCTGGGCATCGGCATCGCCAACCTGGTCAATGTCTTCAATCCGGAGGCGGTGGTCGTCTGTGGCGGCGTGACCCTGGCGGGCGACCATCTGTTCGTCCCACTCCGGCGAGAGGTGGCCCGGCGCGCGTTCAAGCCGGCGGTGGAGGTGTGCCGGATCGTGCCCTGTGAGCTGACCGGCACCGCTGGGGTCTACGGGGCCGCCAAGACGTTTCTGGATCAACGTGCCTAGAGTCGGCGTCATCGGGTCGCTGGTCTGGGACCTCATCTACGGCCGGGACCCGCTCGCCCCGCCGGTCGAGGAGTGGGGCGGGATTGCCTACGCCCTGGCGGGACTGGAGGCGAGCCTGACGCCTGAGTGGGAGATCGTGCCGCTGATCAAGGTCGGCCGCGATCTCAGCCGCGAGGCACAGCAGCTGTTGAATGGATTGTCGCGACTGGCGCCCGGGGGACGGTGCGTCGAAGTGACGGCGCCGAACAACCGGGTAGTGCTCCACTATCAATCCAGCGAGCGGCGCTGCGAGCGCATGGCTGGCGGTGTGCCCGGATGGACCTGGGCCGAGCTGGGTCCCATGGTGCGCGACCTCGACGCCATCTACCTGAACTTCATCTCCGGCTTCGAATTGTGTTTGGGCACGGCGCAGGCGCTGCGCCAGGGGTTCCAGGGGCCGATCTACACTGATTTCCACAGTCTCTTCCTCGGCATGCAGCAGGATGGAATGCGGGTGCTCCGCCCGCTTCCGGACGCAGCCGAGTGGTTCGGCTGCTTTGACCTGGTTCAGCTGAACGAAGACGAGATGAATCAGCTGTCGCCCGATCCCCTCACCCTCGCGGCGGGCGCACTCGAGGCCGGGGTCTCCCTGCTCACCGTCACGTTGGGGCCGCGTGGAGTGGCGTACGTTGCGGCGCCAGGGTTTGATGGACTGGCGGGACAGCGGGGCAGCGGGACAGCGGGGCAGCCAGTCACTGCCGTTCGCACCGCGTTGATTCCGGCCCCCAATGTCGAAACCCTCGATCCCACCGGCTGTGGCGATGTCTTCGGAGCGGCCGCGTTCGCCCGGCTCCTGACCGGCGATTCGGTTGAAGAGGCGCTCCGCCACGCTACGGCATTGGGGGCGCGCAACGCCGGGTTCAGGGGTGCGAGAGGTCTGGCGAGCCACCTGCGTGGCGAGCTGGTGACTCCGTGACCAGAGTCATCGAGGTTCCGACCCATTTCGACGATCGCAGCTTCGACACGTTTGCCGCCGGCTTCGGAGAATGGCCGCCGCCGGACAAGGTGTTGATCGATGCCCGGGGCACGCAGTGGGCCTCCCCCTACGGCCTGATTGCGATCCTGACGGCGGGTCAGGCGCTGGCCGAAGCGAAACGGGAGAAGCCGCTGCTCACCGTGCCCACCAGCGACGAGGTAAAACGGTACTGGGCGCGAGCGGGCTTCTTCAAGCAGGCCGCGGAGCTGTTCGAGCTCCACGGCAAGGTGCCGCGCAGCGGCGCCACCGGGCCCTCGGACGTGCTGCTGGATGTGACGCCGGTGCGCGCGTCGGAGGATGTGCATGGCGTGGTACACAAGATCTCGGAGAGCGCTTCCCGTATACTTCACGGCGAGCTGGGCCTCGAAATGAAGGCCACGCTGCGATTCAGTATGGCGCTTTCGGAAGCCTGCCAGAATATTGTGGAGCACGCCGGCACCAGTGGCTGGGTGGCGGTTCAAGCGTATACTTTCCGTCGCCGGCTGGGCCGCCGGGTCGTCGTCATCGCGGTCAGCGATGCGGGAGTCGGCTTTCGCCGATCCCTCGAGAGCACCCATGCCAAGCGCTTCGGCGAGCGGTGGGGAGACGGCGCGGCCCTCGAGGCAGCGCTGATCCAGGGGGTCAGTCGTTTCCGCGACCCCGGCCGGGGGCAGGGACTCGCCTTCATCAAACGATTTCTCGACCAGTGGGAGGGAAAGATTTCCATTCGCAGCGGTACCGCCCGGCTGTCGATCGTCCCGCCATGGGACGAAGACATCCCGCTGAGCGACCACCTTCCCTCATTCCCCGGAGCCCAGGTGCAAATCATCATCCCGGCCCAGGACCCGAAGTCACGGTGATCCAGACGATCCAGATGGGGCGCGTTCTGCGGGAGGCCGTCGCAGCCCCCTATCGGAACCTCGTCACCCGCCCCACCGGCGCCGCGGTCCGCACCCGTATCGAGGCAACCCTGGCAGTCTCCAACTGTCTGACCGCGCTCCTGGACTTCTCGGAGATCGAACTGGTCGACCTGAGCTGCGCCGATGAAGTCGTCGCCAAGCTGCTCCTGACCGGCCAGACCGCGTATTTCCTGGTCCTGCAGGGCCTGCGCGAAGATCACCACGAGGCGATTGACCACGTCCTCACGCATCACCGGCTTGCCATTGCGGCGGTCCCGCCCGGCTGCCGGGCTCCGCGGCTTCTGGGATGGGTACAGGCCGATGCGCGGGAGGCGTTTGCCCACATTTCGGATAGAGGACCGCACGATGTCACCGGCCTGGCCCGGGCATTGGGCTGGCCCGAACCACGCAGCCGGGCAGCCCTCGGCGACCTCACCCTGCACCGCCTGGTACGGCCGCTCGGCGAGCTTTACTACCCGCTCCAGACCGCATGACCCGGCCCGGGCTGGGCCTCTCGACAATCGCCATCCACGGCACCCCGCACCGCCGCCCCGACTGGAGCCCGGTGGCGCCATCACTGCACCAGAGCAGCACCTTCGTCAACCCGATCGGGGCCGAGGACGAGGTGCTCTACAGCCGCTACGGTAACAACCCCAATCAGGTGGAACTGGCCCGGAAGTACGCCCTCCTGGAGAAGAGCGAGTCCGCCATCTTCGTCTCCAGCGGAATGGGTGCCACCGCCCTCGCCCACCTGGCGGTACTGCGCCCCGGCGACCACCTGCTCTCGAGCACCTGGATCTACGGTGGAACCCAGCGCCTCTTCGACGAGGAGCTGGGCCGCCTCGGGATCGAGGTGACGTACGTGGCACCGGACCAGGTCCGGCTCTGGCGCAAGTCGATGCGTAAGTCCACCCGCGCAATCTTCGTGGAGACCCCGACCAATCCACTGATGCGGGTGATCGATCTGGCCCCTATCGCCTACCTGGCCGAAGAGCACGGCCTGGCGCTGCTGGTGGATGCCACCTTCGCGAGCCCGATCAACTTCCGGCCTCTGGAGCACGGAGCCGACGTCGTGATCACCAGCGCGACCAAGTACCTCAACGGACACAGCGACGTAATTGCCGGCGCGGTGGCGGGCACCACCTCGTTCGTCGAGGAAGTGAACCGGCTCATGCGCCTGTGGGGCCAGGCTATCGACCCCCATGCGGCCTGGCTGGTCGATCGCGGAATGCGCACCCTCGCTGTCCGGATGGAACGCCACAACAGCAACGGCATGGCCGTGGCGCAGTGGGCCGAGCAGCAGCCCGGCATCGCCAAGGTCCACTACCCCGGCCTCGCCTCCCATCCCGATCACGCCCACGCCAAGTCGGTGCTCGCCGGCTTTGGCGGGATGGTGGGACTCGAGCTCAAAGGCGGGACGAAGGCGACCGAGCGTCTGCTGAAGCGGCTCAAGCTGGTTACCCATGCGCCCAGCCTGGCCGGCGTGGAGACCCTGGTCTCGGAGCCGCGACTCACGTCCCATAAGGGCATCGGCCCCGAGGGGCGGGCCAAGATCGGCATTCCCGACGGCTTCCTCCGTCTCAGCTGCGGCATCGAGGACGCGGCCGATATCATCGGGGATCTGGAGCAGGGGTTGAAGGGGAGTGAAAAGTAAGAGGTGAGGTGAAGATCACTTCTCACTTCTTACCTCTCACCGCTATTTTCCATCCGTGATCCGCTTTTCCAGCGTATACAAAGCCTATCCCAACGGTGCCATGGCCCTGAAGGACGTGACCTTTCACGTCTCGAAGGGCGAGTTTGTCTTCCTGACGGGCCACTCGGGCGCCGGCAAGTC
>JBKJZM010000165.1:0-30159 GCA_046715295.1 Gemmatimonadales bacterium
AGATCGCCATCACCATTCGCCGCGGGGGAATCGCCGAGTCGATCAAGTATCGCCTGACGCGGGCCCAGATCCACATGCGGTCGGTGCCGCCGGGTACGATGTTCGACGGCGGGGTGGGCTACATCTCCCTGAATCCTGTCAGTGAGACTTCCGCGGAGGAGCTGCGCCAGGAGATCGCGGGCATGAAGGGCAAGGGAATGAAGTCGCTCATCATGGATCTGCGTGGCAATCCGGGCGGCTTGCTCGACCAGGGCGTCAAAGTGGCGGATCTCTTTCTCGACACCCGGCAGGAGATCGTCTCGACTCGGGGCCGCGCCCGGGGCTCGACCAAGGAATTCGTGGACGAAGCCAGGCAAGCTTGGCCGGATCTTCCCATTGTGGTTCTGGTGAACGATGGAACCGCCAGTGCGGCCGAGATCATTGCCGGGGCTCTCCAGGACCATGACCGGGCGGTTGTCGTAGGGGCCCCGACCTTTGGTAAGGGGTTGGTTCAGACCCTGTTCCCGCTGGGCGAAGGCGTGGCGCTGAAGCTGACCACGGCCCGCTGGTTCACTCCGAGTGGCCGAACCATTCAGCGGATCGCCAAGGATGAGGAAGACCAAGCCTCGCAGGCGGCGCTGGCGATCATCGCCGACACGGTTCTCGGCGCCCCGGATAAGGAGTCGACCGACTCGGCCTTGAAGGAGCGGCCGATCTTCCACACCGACGCCGGAAGGGTGGTACGTGGCGGCGGAGGAATCGTGCCGGACCTCGTGATCCGCCCGGATTCGCTGACCAGTGGTGAGCGGGACTTTGCCAAGGCGCTGGGCAACAGCCTGCCGCAATATCGCGACGCGCTCACCACCATCGCACTGGAGGCCAAGAAGACCCACGGTGTCAAATCCGAGTCATTCAAGGTGACTCCGGAAATGCGGCAGCAGGTGTACCAGCGGCTCCGCGCCAAGGACATCCAGATGACGCCCGCCGTGTTCAACGGCGCCGGTAATTTGATCGACGAGCAGCTCGGCTATGAGATTGCGCGCTACGTGTTCGGCCGGCCGGCAGAGTTCCGCCGGCGTGCGATCCAGGATCTACAGATGCAGACCGCCATGGGATTATTGCGTAAGGCTCAGACCCCCAAACAGTTGTTGGGCCTGGCGCAAGCGAGTGGGTCCCCGGCGCCGGCCCAGAACTAGGGTCGGGAGAGCAGGACTATTCAGCCTCCGAGCCCGGTCGGCCATTGATGGCCGGCCGGGCTCGCGCGTTAAGAATTCGAGCATCTCAAGGAGCGTGCGGGTGTCGCAGCCACGGGTGACGATCATTGGGGCAGGGCGAATGGGGCAGGGTCTCGGTCTGGCCTTGAAGCGACGGGGTTACAAGATCGCGCTGGTGGCTCGAACCCCGCGGGACGTCACGCCTCCCCTGATGCTGCATCAGGGAAGCCGCGCCGAAGCCACGGCCGGGGCCGAGCTCGTGCTCATCGCAACGCCGGATGACGCGATCGGGGCGGTGGCCGCCGAGCTTGCGGCCGAGGGTGCCATCGCACGGGATCAGGTCGTGCTTCACCTTTCCGGACTGCTGGACCGAAACGCGCTGCTGCCGCTGGAGGAGAGTGGTGCGGCGTGCGGCTCGTTCCACCCGCTCCAGTCGGTAGCCGAGGCGGCCACCGCCGCCGAGCGGTTGAAAGGGGCGTACGTGGGGATCGAGGGGGATGATCGCGCTCTGGTAGCCGCCGAGCGGCTGGCCAACACGCTCCGGATGATACCGGTGCGGATTCCGGCCGCGGCCAAGCCAGCGTATCACGCGGGAGCTGCATTCGTGGCTAACTACACCGTCGCGCTGGTTGGGGTTGCGGAGCGGCTCGCGCGGGCGGCCGGCGTGCCGGCCGACATCGCGGCCCGTATCTATCTGCCCCTGCTCGGCGGGGCCGTTGCCAACCTGAATGCCTTGGGGCCGGCGGCGTCGCTGACCGGCGCGGTGCGGCGGGGGGACGAACAGACTATTCGCGCCCACCTCAAGGCGCTGAGTGCCGAGGATCGCACGCTGTACCGCACGGTGAGCCGGGCGGCGATCACGCTTGCTCGGGAGGCAGGTCTCAGCGAAACGGCGGCGGAGCGGGTGGAAGCGGTGCTCGACCAGAAGTAGGGGACGAGTGCCCTTCGACAAGCGCAGGGCACTCGCCCTTACTGGTCGATTACTCTGGCGCCGGCGGGAACTTTAAAAGTGAAGGTCCGCTCCGGCACTTTCTGATTCACCCGGAGTCGGGCAAGGCGGAGGGTACGGGTGGCTCCGGACTGCTCGTGAATCTCGAGCCGGCGTGGCAGGGCGCTTTCCCGGTCGAGCCAAATCACTGCTTCGGTAAACGGCATGTCGGGAACCGCCGGCACCAGCCTGACGACATCTGTGGTACGGCCGGCCACGCGTTCGGAGCGGAGATACGACGCCCGGTAGCGCTCGGCTGGACGGTCGAGCAGCCAGGCGAGAAGATTGTACCCGTACGCGGGTCCACCGCTCGGCACTTTGAGACGAAGAACCTGGCCTGGTACGGTGCTCGGGGTGTAGACCCAGACGTGCTTGCCGTCGATGACGATCGCCTCGCCCGGTGGATCGGTAAAGCGCATAGCGAGCTTGGCATTGCCGGCCTGGACCAGGGTTCCCCTGCTTTCGGCGCTATCGATCATCGGGTTGTCGATCACCTGTTCGAAGTCGGCCTGAAGGCTGGCCAGCGATCGATACACCCGCGCTGCACGGCCGATGACCTCTCCACCGTTCTGGGCCTGCGCCGAGGTGGTGCCGGCCAGCGCAAGCAGGATCAGTATGCGGCCCATCATGCGCGGATCCCTGCCGGTTCCGCCACTCGCCGTCCGATCACTTCAGCGATGAGTCTGATCTCCTTCATCATCCTATCGAACTGCTCCGGGTAGAGGCTTTGCGCCCCGTCCGAGAGCGCAAGGTCAGGGCTCGGGTGCACCTCGACGAGCAGCCCGTCGGCGCCGGCGGCAATCGCCGCGCGTGCCATCGGGATGACCATGTCGCGGTGGCCGGTGCCGTGGCTGGGATCGGCCAGGATGGGAAGGTGGGAGAGGCCGTGCACGACGGGAATGGCGCTCAGATCGAAGATGTTGCGGGTGGCGGGATCGAAGCCACGCACCCCTCGCTCGCAGAGGATGACGTTGGGATTGCCCTCGGCGAGGATGTATTCCGCCGATAACAGAAGCTCCTGAATCGTGGCGGAGAGACCTCGCTTCAGCAGAATCGGCTTGCCGGAGCGGCCGGCCCGTTTCAGCAGCGAATAGTTCTGCATGTTCCGGGCGCCGAGCTGAATGATATCGGCGGTCTCGGCAACGAAGTCCATCTCTTCGCCGTCCATCGCCTCGGTGACGATGAGCAGCCCGGTTTCCTCCCGGGCCCGCGCGAGCAGCTTGAGGCCGGCCCGTCCCAGGCCCTGAAACGAATAGGGCGAGCTGCGTGGCTTGAACGCGCCCGCGCGTAACACCGTGGCTCCGGCTTCCCGTACCGCCCAGGCAGCATCGAGGATCTGCCGCTCGCTTTCCACGGAGCAGGGTCCCGCCATGACCACGACCTCGTCGCCGCCAACGGAGAGCCCACCGGGAAGCCGGACGACGGTGGGGTCGGGCTTCCACTCCCGGGACACCTGCTTGTATGGCTGAGTGACGTGGATGATTTCCTGCACCCCGGGGAGCGCGGCAAGGCGGGATCCATCCACCCGGCCGTCATTGCCAACCAGACCGACCGTGGTGCGCTGCTTGCCAGGCATAGGGCGCGCCTGATACCCCATCTCTTCGATGGTAGCGGCGACGCGCTGGATCTCTTCTTCCGCTGCCCCATGGCGCATGACGATCAGCATGCTTCGCTCCGCGAAGTAGCTAGGAGCCGGGAGTCAGGAGCTGGGAGACTTGTCTCGGCATGAACCGGACGCTTTTGCACAGACCATGCCACCTTCACAAAAGACTCCCAGCCCCCAGCTCCCAGCTCACACATGCTCCAGCTCACCCAGCCTGACCCCCACGATGCTCGACACCCCCGGCTCCTGCATGGTCACCCCGTAGACGGCATCGGCCGCCTGCATCGTCCGAGGATTGTGAGTGATGACCAGGAACTGGGTGTCAGCCTTGAACTCCTCGAGCAAGCGGGTGAACCGGCCGACGTTGGTGTCATCCAGCGGAGCGTCCACCTCGTCCATGAGGCAGAAGGGGCTGGGCCTGGTCAGATAGATGCTGAACAGGAGCGAGACAGCCACCAGGGTGCGTTCGCCGGAGGAGAGCAGGTGGATCCGCTGGGTTCGCTTGCCTCGGGGCGCCGCATGGATGTCGATCTCGCTCTCGAGCGGGTCGTCCGGATTGGCCAGCCTCAGTTCACACTCTCCGCCGCCAAAGAGGGTGTGAAAGACCTTGGAAAAATTGGCTTGCACTGCGAGGAAGGTTTCGAGGAACATGGTCCGGGCGGTTCCATCGATCTCGCGGATGGCCTGAAGGAGCGACTGCCGGGCGCTGATCAGGTCATCGCGCTGGGTGGTCAAGAACTCGAACCGTTTAGTCTCTTCCGCGTGCTCCTCCACCGCCAGCGGGTTGACCGGCCCGATCACATCGAGCGCTGCGACGATACGGGCCGCTTCCGACTCCAGGGTCGCGAGATCCAGGTCGAGCAGGACCGCCGACGCCATCAGCTGCTCGAACGGCTTGTGCCACTCGGCTTCGACTCTCTCTACGATGGATCTCCGCAACCCGGTGACCTCGGTGAGCCGCACTTGCAGGGCATGGTTCTCGTCACCCGCGGCCTCGAGCTGCGAGCGGCTGGTGTCGAGACTTTCCTCCGCTGCCGCCAGGGTGGCGTCGGCAACCGCCAGGGAAGCTTCGGCGGCGGCGCTCGCGACCTCTAGCTCCTGCAAGGCAACCCGGCGCTCGGCTCGGGTTTCCAGCCATTCGGCCTGCTGTGCCGCCACGGAGGCGGTGTCGACATCTAACCGGGTGAGCTCCTCGATCAGGGCGCGAACTCTCTCTTCGGCCTCCGCCCGAGTGCGTCCGGCGCGCTCGAGACGCTCGGTGGCGCCACGCAGGCTTCCGGCGACATGCGCCTCCTGCACCTGCCAGTGGGCCCGCTGCTCCCGGGCATCCTCCTGATCGGCCTCGAGCTCGGCCAGCAGAGTGCGGGCGGTCCCGAGCTCCTGCTCGACCCGGCCACGATTCAGTTCGCCCTGGACCAGCGCCGCATCGATCTCCGCCAGCCGGTGCTCCGATCGGGTGACGCGCTCCGTTATCTGGTCGAGCTGGGTGTCGGAGTCGGCCGCTTCGCGGGCGAGGTTGCCGACTACACGAACCACGTCGTCGCGGGTGGCCAGGGCCTGGCGCTCCGCGTCGCGGGCCCGCTCGGTCGCAGCGACGGTTTCCGCCAGCGTGCGCTCCCGCTCGGCCAACCGTTCGACCGTGAAGCGCAGGGCCTCGTCTGCCTGGGCCAGCGATGCCTCGGCCTGGGCTACTTCCTGGGCCAGGGCCGCGAGCTCGGCGCGGCGGCGGAGTGGACCTGAAGGGGCGCCGGCGCCGGACAGGAAAATGGCGCCGCTCGCCCGCCGGAGGATCCGGCCCGAGTCGTCGAGGACCTCCGAGCCTGCCAGTGCCGCCCGGACCCAGCCGGTTGCGGGCTCCTCGGCTCGCAACCGTTCATCCACCGGCTGGGCCCCGGCGGAATGGATGGGCCCCGGATCGAGGGGGAGAAGTACGAGCGCACCAGGCTGGTGCTCCTCGTGCCAGGACTGGATGGCTTTCACCGTATCCTCGCTCCGAACCAGCACCGCGTGCATCCAGTCACCCAGCAGCCGCTCAGCGAGCTCGGCGTCATGCCGGCCGGTGGTGACGAAATCACTCAACGGCCCGAGCACCCCGCCGTCGAACCGGTCCCGCGCCGCCAGGAGTGCCGCGGCGCCGGGAGCCAGTCCCACGCGGTCTCGCTCCAACTCCTCCAGGGCCTGCCTGCGAGCGGTCATCTGAGCCAAAGCTTCCTCTGACTGGCGCCGCTCGGCCCGGTTCATGGCCTCATGCTCGCGGGTTTCCGCAAGTGCATGGCGGGCATGCTCAGCGGCGGCCGCCGCGCGCCTGGTCTCCTGGGTCAGGAAGCCGGCCCGCTCGAGCGCGGTATCCCGACGCCGTTCCGCGCCGGCCAGCTCCTGCCGAAGACTGGAGCGCCGCACCGAGGCTTGGGCAGCGCGCTCCCGCAACGAAGCCAGCTCACCTTCGAGCGCGGTGCGCTCACCCTCGAGCGCCTTCAGCGTTTGGGCGCTGGACTGCAGCTCCTGCTCGAGCCGGCGGACGGTGCCTCGCTGCTCGGTAAGACGGCGCCGGACTTCCTCCTCTGCCTCGGCGCGGCCGCTCAGTTCCTGCAGGATGCGCTCGTGCTCCGCTGCGGCGCTCTCCCGGTGTTCCGCGGCGCCCGCCTGCTCGGTCGAGGCGGTGGCCGCCCGCTGCTCCATGCCGCTTCGCTCCTCGGCCGCACGGAGCCGCCGTCCCGCGGCGTTGGTGAGTCGCTCATCGGCGAGCGCCAGGTCGCCATCGAGCTTGCCGAGCTCGACCCGGAGACCGGCCAGACGGTGGGTCAGCTCGGTCCGCTGCGCCTCCGCGGTCGCGCGAGCGCGAGCGAACTCATCGCGTCCCAGGTCGCTTTTCGTGAGCCGTTCCCGCATGGCCGGCAACAGGACGGCCAGTACCTCGAAGCGCGCCTCCATCCCGGCCGCCTCCTCCGTGAGGCGGTCGAGCTGGCGACGGGCGAGTGTGAGCTGGACCTCAAACTTCTCCTCCGACAGTTTCGCGTGCCGCTCGGCCCTGCCGCGCTGCCGGGCCAGACTCCGGATTTGAGACTGCACCTCGGAGACCAGGTCCTCCACCCGTTGGAGGTCGATGGCGGTCTCCTCCAGCCGCCGCTCGGTGCTGTGCTTTCGATCTCGATAGAGGCCGATCCCGGCGGCCTCCTCGAACAGCGATCGCCGCTCCTCGGCCCGATCCGAGAGCAGCAGGTCGATCATCTTGGCCTCGATCACCACGCCGGCGTCGCTGCCCAGCCCGGTGCCGCGCAACAGATCCTGGATGTCTCGGAGCCGCACCGGAGAGCCGTTGAGGAGATAATCGCTCTGGCCCGAGCGCGAGAGCCGCCGGGTGACCACCACCTCCTGATAGGCGATGGGCAGCTCGCCGTCGGTGTTGTCGAGAAAGAGAGAGACCTCGGTGACGTTGACCGGCCGGCGGGCGGCGGACCCCTGGAAAATCACGTCCTCCATCTTGCCGCCCCGAAGCAGGCGGGCGGACTGCTCACCCAGTACCCAGCGGACCGAGTCGGAGACGTTCGACTTGCCGCAGCCGTTGGGCCCGACGATGGCCGTAACACCCTCTTCGAAGGTCAGAGTGACGGTATCCGCGAAGGACTTGAAACCGGTGAGCTCCAGCTTGGTGAGCTTCATGCCGTCGTTCCCTGTCGGTGGGGAGAGTGTCGCTACTGAGCCGCGGACTTTTCCTGAGCCGTGACGATGAACGACGGCATGCCGATCTTGCGGCCGGTTGCCTCCGCCTGTTCCCGGGTCGCGTACGGGCCCAGCACCACCCGGTAGACTTCTTCGGAACGGCGCGGGGTGAGGACCGAAGCCGGAAGGCCGGCCGCGCTGAGCTTGGCCGACAGCTCGTTGGCCCACACGGGATTCTGCGAGCTGCTGACCTGGAGATACACGGTGGGGCGCGCGGGTCCGGTGTCGGCCGCGGCGAGGGCAGAGTCGGATTGGAAGGGAAGCGCGGGATCACCGGCCGGCTGCCAGGCGAGCGGAAGCCAGAAGTCGGCCGCTCCACCCTTGATGCGTCCGATCTCGGTGAATCCGGTGGCCGAGAGGTCGAGGCCGACCAGATCGGCTCCTTTCCGGATCAGCAAGGTGTTTGGGGGCGCCACTGCGGGCAGGTCGTCGCTCCAACGTGCCAAGGCAGACCCGACGTACTTACCGGTGCCCACATCGATCACCCATAACGAATCGCCTTCCTGCGGACGGACCAGCAGCCATCTGCCATACATATCGCCCCGCAGTTCCCGAGCAGGGCCGGGAAGCTCGATCTCGTGCAGCTGGTTGCCATCCAGGCGGTCGAGCACCAGCAGCGGGGCGGCGGCGCGGGCGACGTACAGCCGGTGGCCTGAGGGCGAGAACAGTACCGCCCGGGCATCGCCCGAGATGGGAATAGACCGCGGCTCGGTTTTGCGTTGGGGAGCGTAGAGCGTTACCGCGGTGTCTGCCGCCACGGCCACCAAGTCACCGAGAAACGTGGCGGCTACCTGCCCCGCGGGGAGGGGGGTGGAGCTCGGCGCCTGGTCCGGGCCCAGATACTCCAGCGCAGGCCGGTCGCCCCCGAGCCTGGCTACCAGCGCGCCATCCATGGTGCCATGCAGCTGGGTCGGTTTGCCCTGGAGCTTGGATCGGAACCGCACCGGGGTCCGCCGGACCAGCTGGGTCACCGCGCCGCTGGTGTCCACGGCGTACAGCGCGCCATCGGGGCCCAGCGCAGCGTAGCGGATATTCTCGAGATAGGTCCGGACCCGTCGGGTGTCGAGGTCGAGTGCGACGACGTTGTTCTTGCGGTCCAGGGCGAACACGAGGCCCTGCTCCGGGTCCGCGCCGATCGGGCGTTCCATCGCCGGCAGCGGGTCGGCCGGCTTCCAGGCGGCGGAGTCGAGCGCAGGCACGCGGTAGAGCCGCGCCACGCCCCCTTCGCGGGGGATTCTCAAGACGCTCATGCCCGGCATGCCCCGGGATGACCCTCGAGCGCCGTCCGTGGCCAGCTCCGTCTTCCGCCCACAGGCTGACAAGAGCGAAGCGGCCACCAGCAAAGTGGTTGTGGGATTCACAGGATGGAAGATAGCGGGGCAGCGGGGCGGCGGGGCAGGGGGCAGGGCAGACCACAACAGAAGCTCTGCTCCCGCAGGATGACAAGCTATCTCCTGCCCTGCGCCCCGCTGCCCCGCCTTTAGAACGACGGTCCGAGACTAAAGGCCCACAATCCCTTCACCCCGCGACGCTCCTGCGGGATCGAGTAGTCCACCCTGGCCACCGCGAAGCCGAACAGGTTGGTCCGGACGGAAAAGCCGATGGTTTGGGACGGCGTGCGCACCCGGGTGGGATCGTCACCGCTCTGGCGGCTCCATCTGATGGTACTCTGGTCGTCCCACGTCAGGCCGATGTCATAGAAGATGGCGCCCTCGATTGGAGGGAAGCCGTCGGGAAGAAAGCCGAATTGCGGAGTCAGGATCGGAAACCGCAGCTCGGCACTCGCCACACCGATCTGAGTTCCGACCAGCCGGTCGAGCTCGGCACAGCCGGTTTGAGTGCCGGGATCGTTGGCGTTGACACACTCGTTCCGCCGATAGGAGCCAGAGGTGTTGCCCCGGATCAGCTCGGTGCTGCCACCAAAGAGGCGAAACCGAGAGGCGTCGCGTCCAAGCCGTCCGAAATACAGGACACGGGAAGCAAAGACGATCGGACCCACGATCCCATCATAGCGCCGGTAGTCCGCAGTGACCTGGGAAAACTTCCAGTCGCCCAGAGTCTGGGCAAACTCGAGACGGTAACGGCGGCCGTAGAACGGGGCCGTGTATCCGAACAGCGAGTTGTCGAAGACCAGCGCCGTCGAAGGCTGGAGGTAGTTGATGCCGGGCCGGTTGTTGGTCTCGAGAGTGGGGTCGTCCGTCGGGTTGAGGGTGGCCCGGCTGTAGGGCTCCAGAATGCTCAGCACCGCATCGTCCACATTGGCGGCTCGGAGGCTGCCCTCGATCCGCTGGAACCGGCTGATCGGATAGTAGGCCTGGCCGAAGGCCGAGCGCACTACGAGGCGCCGAACGTTGGTGACAAAGGTGTTCTCCCCCGGACCCGGATCGTCGAATCGGACCTCGCTGGGCTCGAGGAAGTAGTAGGGATCCTGGGAGATGCCGGCGGCCCAGTTGATCCGGTGGCTCAAATTGGCGTACGCGGCCAGTACCTGCGCTTCACTGATGCGGCCGTTGACGTACCCGGCGAAGATCAGCTGATGGTTGCCGAGAATGTCACTCAGGGAGATAGCCGTGCCGCCGAAGAATCCCCGCCCGAAGTTGTCCCGGGCGTACCCGATCGAGGGCCGCGCGACGTAGTCGGGCGAGAAATGCACCCGATAGTTCTTCACCGTGAACTCGCTCGTGTCCGGCAGATTGTAGGTGGCTGAGTCGAGCAATGCCGCAATGGAAACCGGCGGAGCGACGAAGGCCGTGTCACCGGTGCGACCCACCTCACTCGATGAGCGAAAGCCCTGCGGGGTCCGGTAAATCGACCCACCTTCGCCGACCTGAGGGCGAACCTCCTCGGGTACCTGCAGCGAGCGGCTGGTATCCGCCGGGGCGGGGGTGCTGGCAACAAGCAACCCGGTGCTGTCCGGCGCCTGCTGCTGATACGGCTGGCGCTTCAGCGAGCGCGGGTTGGACAGAGTGTAGACGTCGTACTTTCCCTTCTCGAAGTACACAAAAGCCAGGCGGTCGGCATCCTGAGCCCAGGACAGGACCGGAGAGAGAGGCGTGATTCCCTGGCTTCCGGTATAGAAGTCGGTGAGCTGGTAGACAGCCTTCTCGCCCAGGTCGTACAGGAAGATATTGCTCACCCCGTTGCGGTCGGACACGAAGGCGATCGAGCCTCCGTCGGGGGCCCACTGCGGGCTCACACTCTTGCTGCGATCCGCCGGCTCGAGCACATCGATGGACTCGGTGTCCAGGTCGTAGAGGGCAATGCGCATGTTGCCGACCGCAAGCGTCCTGAAGTTGGTCTCCCCTCCGCGGTCGGTCGCGAACGCGATCGATTTCCCGTCCGGCGCCCAGACCGGATGAAGATCGGCGTACTTGTCCTGGGTGAGCCGCCTGAGCCCGCTCCCGTCGCGCGACACGACGAAGAGATCGCTTAACCCGCCGTCGTAGCCGGTGAAGACCAGCTGCTTACCATCCGGGCTCCAGGACGGGGTCGTGATCCCGCTCAGCTTCAGGTCGATTCGCTTGATTTCCTTGTTGCGGGCAACGTCCACGACGGCGATGACATCACGGGCGCCTCGCTTGGCCGCAAAGGCCAGGTACTTCCCATCGGGTGACCAGTTGGCCTGCGAATTGATGAAGCGGTAGGTCTCGTAATTGCTGCTGATTCCCGACTTCAGGATCCGCCGCTTCACCTTACCGGTGGTCCCGTTGGCCAGGTACAGGTCGACGAAGTAGAAATCCTTCTCGCTGAAGTACGCTACCTGGGATCCGTCGGGCGAGAGAGCAGGGGCCAAATGCAAGGTTCCATCCGAGCGTTTCTCGGTCAGCAGAGCGGAGGCCACCGCACTTGCCTTGGCCCGGGCCCCGATCTCGGGGAGGTACTTCTTCTGCACCGCATCGCGCCACTGAGTGGAGAGCTGGTCGAGCGTCAGGCCGATGGTTCGGCGGAAGGCGCCATCAACTCCGCCGGCGAGCGTCCCCTTCAGGATGGCTCCCACGGCCTCGTCCCCCCACCGCTCGCCGACGTAGGACCACAGCGCGTGGCCGAAGCGATAAGGGAAGTACTTGTATGGGTCGAGGGTCATCTGCTCGATGGTGGGCAGACTGCCTTCCAGCGACGCATCCCGGAGCCACATCGCGGTCTCGGAATTGATCGGGCCGATCGACAGGTACTCCGCCATGCCCTCCGCGAACCAGAGCGGCGGGTTGATCGCGATCAGGGTCGACAGTCCCCCGCCGGCACGACCCCGAGACCAGGTGTCGTACTGGAACTGGTGCACCATCTCGTGTTGCAGGACATGCTCGAATTCCTGGTAGGAGCCGGTGAAGGGCATGACCGCGCGGTTGCGCTGGAAGTCGGTAACGCCCCCGGTGCCTTCGCCCGGTGCCTGGCCCAGCGCATTGGTCTGCTGGAAGTCGGCGTGCGAGGCGTAGAGGATGATCGGCTTACGCTCGCGAAAATCGTGATTCAGAACTTTGGACAGGCGGGCATACCCGCGCTCGGCCATGCGGGCGGCGTCCATGGCAGCCACCCGCTCGCGTTCGTAGTAGTAGACGTCGAAATGCTCGGTCTGAATGACCTTGAAATCGAACGAGCTGTATTGGACCTTGTTACGCCCGAAGTACTGGGCGGATAGCAGTCCCGGCGCGAGCAACAGGAGGATCAGTGCCGGGGCGGCGCGTCGGAGCATAACTTACCTCGATCTAGGAGGAGCTGATCAGCAGCTCGGGTGCATCGTACCAGAGACGCTCAAGTTGATAGAACGAGCGGGTCTCCGGGTGAAACAGGTGGATCACGAAGTCGACGAAGTCGAGCAGGACCCAGCGACCGCTGTTCAAACCTTCCACGTGATGCGTGTGGTGGCCCTGACGGTCCAGCTTGTCCATCACCGACTGCGCAATGCCGCGGACGTGGGCATCGGAGGTACCGGAGGCAATCACGAAATAGTCGGTGGCGTCGTTCAACCCCCGAAGATCGAGGACTACCAGCTGGCTGCCCTTCAGGTCCTGTATGGCTTCTAAAGCAAGCCGAAGCGCCTCAGGGGGCTGCGACTGCGCCTGCCGGTCTAGGCGTGGGTCTCGAATCATCCGTCCCGGGGTTCTCCCTGACCGACCAGGCCGGTGAGCCCGTCTTCGACCTGATAAAAGATGCCCCAGGCTCCCGGCCCCACATGGGTGCCCAGCACCCCGGTTGCCAGAGTGACGAAGCAATCCTGGGGCTGGTATTTCCCTACCAGCGCGGCGCGTATTCGCTCGGCCACTTCAGGCGCATCGGCGTGCGCCACGCCAAAGCGCACCTTTCGAGGACGGGGTGTCAGTCGCTGAGCCAGGAGAGCTAGGGCCCGCGCTTCAACGTTCTCACGCCCTCTCACCCGCTCGACCGGCACGACGTGACCGTCGCTGTCGAACGAGAGAATCGGCTTCACGTCCAGCATTCCCGCGAGCCACGCCTTTCCCCGTGAGATCCGCCCCGACCGCAGCAGGTTGTCATAGCGATCGACCGTCAGGAGCATACCGCACTGGGACCGAATCCGGATCAACTCCGCCGCGATCCGCGCCGCCGGCCACCCCATTTCCGCCAGCTCGGCCCCGCGGAGCGCCAGCATGCCCACGCCCAGTGAGGCGAGGCGGGTGTCCACCAGGTGGACGCCTTGGACCCCGCCAGCCCGGATGGCTGCCTGGGCCGAGGCGAACGTGCCCGACAGGTTGGACCCGAGCAGCACCGCCACCACTTCATCCGCTTCCTGCCGAGCGTCCCGGAAGGCTTGAATGAACGCGGCCGGGGTGGGCTGTGACGTCGTGGGAAGCTCCACTGCCCCGCGTAGCCGCCGGTAGAACTCCTCGGGCTTGAGCTCCACCCGGTCACGGAAGGTGGTGGTGCCGAAGATCACCTGCAACGGCACCAGCGCGATTCCATGCTGGTCGAGCACGGAGTCCGGCAGATCGGCCGAGCTGTCGGTAACGATGGTCACCGCCCGGCGGCTGGTATGGGCCAGCCGCCGGTGCTGGACCCGCATGTCTTCGGCCTTAGTGCTGTCTACCCGGCCCAAGCTCGACGCATAACTAAAGACGGCATCGGGGGTGTCGGTGTGCACATGGATCTTCAGAATGTCTCCCATGAGGGCCACCACCGTGGATCCGCCGAACGTCTGCATGGCCGCGCGCACTTCGTTAGCGGGCGGGAGGCCCTCACCTCGCACCAGGACCTCGGTGCAGTACTGAAAGTCCCGCTCGGTGGCCACATCCATGCCGGCGGCCGCAAAAAGGAGCGGCCCCGCCGGCTCCTCCGACGTGGCATCCATCAGGACCGGATCGCCGTGGATGTATCGGACTACGCCCTCCAACATCCGGACGAAGCCCTTTCCCCCAGCGTCGACTACCCCGGCTTCCTTGAGCACGGCCAGCAGCTCGGGTGTCCGAGCCAGGGCCGCTTCACCCTCCTCCAGTAGCCGCTTCATGAATTCGCAGATGTCGCGCGTCTCACTAGCGACCGGCTCGGCGGCGTAGGCGGCCTCGCGCGCGACAGTCAGGATGGTGCCTTCGCGAGGGTCGTCCAGCGACTCGTAGAGCCGGTCGGCTCCTTGCCTGATGGCCCGGGCGATCTCTGGGGCCGTGGCGGTGGAGCGGTTACCCAACGCCTCGGTAAAGCCGAGGAGAAAATGCGCCAGTATCATGCCGGAGTTGCCCCGGGCGCCGAGAATCGCGGCCCGAGCCATGGTGCGTGCCGTCTCCGAAAGCGGCGCGTCGCCGAGCGCTCTGAGAGCATCGGCGACGGCGCGAAGGGTGAGAGCGAAGTTGGTGCCGGTGTCCCCGTCGGGAACGGGGAACACGTTGATGCGGTTGATCTCCTCGCGACCGGCCGCCACCCAGTCCGCGGCGGCAAAGACGGAGCGCGCCAAGCGGGGACCGTCGACGTACGCAATGCCGACCGTCATGCCAGCCGGGTCACTCCGCGACGACGGTAACGCGCAGCTGGGCATGAACCTCGGGATGCAACCGGATGGTGACCGCGTGCTCGCCGATGGTCTTGATCGGGTGCTCGAGCTCGATCCGGCGCTTATCCACCGTGTGGCCGGCACGCGCCAGAGCATCGGCCACGTCCTGGGACGTGATGGACCCGAACAACTTGCCCTCCTCGCCGGCCTTGCCCGAGAGGCTCAGGGTCACGGCATTCAAGGTGGTGGCGACCTTTTGGGCCTCGGTTTTCTCGGCCTGATCGCGGGTAGCGCGGGCCTTGGACTCGGCGGCGATCCGCTTCTTGTTGCCCTCGGTAGCTTCGTAGGCCAGTCCCTGGGGAAGCAGATAGTTCCGGGCGTAGCCGGGCTTTACCCGGACCATCGCCCCGGCTCGGCCGAGGGTCTTCACGTCCTCACGCAGAATCACTTCAATCATGGACTTACCCTCAAGTGGCCGACTTCGGTACGAGGCGACGTCGGAAATCTAGCCAGGTGTCGGCCAGGCCGAGCAGCGTCAGCCCAGCCGCTACGAACGGCAAGAGAAACATGGCGATGATGGTGAGCGTTGCGAGCACTGGGCCGGGCACTCGGCCCGAGCCGGCGGAGAACACCGCGAGCCCCCTGACGGCGTACAACACTGCCCAGACCAATAACAGATTCCCGCCGGCGAATGCCCAGGGGCCGGGAAGGGGCAGCAAGGACAGACCCAAGCCCACGACCCAGCCCCAGACCAGCTGATCGCTGAACTGGAATGCCGTAAAGCGGGCCGGCGGGGGACCGATCGGACGCCGGGCAATGCGGTGGTGCCAGGTCCAGGCGAGACGCAGTCCTCCGATGCTACCCAGAATCAGAAGGGCAGGATAGATCGATCCGATGGTGCGCACCGCCGAAGACATTTCGTTGAGCATCCCCTCGGCTCCCGGGCGGGATCGGGCAACCTCACTGAGCCGCGAGATCATTTCCCGGTTGTAGGTCCAGAGATTGTGTTCCACCGCCCGCTGGATCTCCCCCCATTCCAGGCCGAGGTGCCACATCCAGATGAGCAGCGCCGCCCCGGCCAGAGCGGTAGCGGTTAGGGCCCGAGAGAACCGGGCCGAGGGCCGCCAGACCGTCAGGGCCACGAACGTGCCGGCCAACAGCACCGCACCGGCTCGGGCAAACTGCGCCGCCAGGCCACCGGGCTGGTTCAACCACATGGCCGACCAGGTGCCGGCTCCTGCGAGCCAGAGCCACTCGCGCAAGGTGCTGGGACGGCAGAGGAGGAGCAACCCGGCGAGTGGACCGAACAGCAGGACGGGCGGAGCCAGGAGCAGATAGCCGGCCAGCGCCAGTACTGCTCCCCAGCCTGCGCGTGCAGCGGCCTCCGGCTGCCCGCCGGCCGCACCCACCTGCTTTCCTGTCGTCAGCCGCCGAACCCCTTGATGTACGGCAGCAGCGCCAGCATGCGCGCCCGCTTGATAGCGGTGCTGAGTTGACGTTGATGCCGGGCACAGGTGCCCGAGAGCCGGCTGGGCAAAATCTTGCCCCGCTCGGTCAGAAAGCGGGAGAGGGTTCGCTCGTCCTTGAAATCCACCACCCGCACTCCCGACTCGCAGATGGCGCAGGTCTTCTGCGGCCGCCTCATTCGTCGTCCTCCTCATCACTCTTGCCCGCGGTCACCGGCACCGGCTGCGCGCCCTCGCTGACAACCACCAGGAACCGGAGCACACCTTCTTCGAGCTTGATCGCCCGCTCGAACTCGGGCAGTGCAGTGGCATCCGCATCGAACTTGGCGACCACGTAATAACCGGTCTCGTGCTTCTTGACCGGGTACGCAAGCGTCCGCTTCCCCCAGTGGCTCACTTGGGGAGGCTCGATGCCTTCTTTCTGTATCAGGGTGTTGAAGCGCGTGAGGCGCTCATTGATGGCGGCCTCTTCGAGCGCACTGTCGAAGATATAGACCACCTCGTACTGACGGGTCATAACACCTTCCTTCGGTCTGGCCGGAAGGACCTGCCGGCTCGGTAGCCCCGGGCCTGGTGTGGGCGCCGGGGAGGAGATATGTGAACCGCGGAAACTACTTCAGTTCATGGCTCGACGGTAGGTCTCGATCGTGGCATCGGCAGCGGCGCTCCAGGTGAATACGCGGGCCCGCTCATGTCCCAGGGCTCGAAGCCGAACCGCCTCATCCTGCCGGGTCGCCTGTTCAATGCCGCCCTCGATACTCTCCACTGAGAAGGGGTCGACCAGAATTGCGGCGCCTCCCGCAATCTCCGGCGTGGCGCCGGTGGTGGATGTGATCACCGGCGCGCCGCATGCCATGGCTTCGATGATGGGGAGCCCGAACCCCTCATAGATCCCAGGATACAGGAAGGCGGAGGCACCGGCATACAACCGCGGAAGCTCGGCCTTGTCCACGTACCCCAACAACGACACCCCAGCCGGCAAATCCGCCCCGTTTTGCGAGAGATCGCGATCAAGGGAAGTGCCGGTGATGTGGAGCTGATAATCGGCGCGGTGCCCACCCCGTGCCCGCCACCGTGCGAATGCGTGGATCAACCGGCGAGTGTTCTTCCGTGGAGAGACTCCCCCGACGGCCAGCACGTACCGGGAAGACGAGGCGGCGGGGCCGGTGAGTCCGTCGGGTGCAGTGAAGACGGGGTCGAGTCCGTGATACACCACGTCGATCCGGGACGCCGGCACACCGGCTCGTCGCATGAGGTCGTCAGCCGTGTACTGAGAGACGGCGATCATCCGGTTTGCACGACGGACTACCCAGGGGAAGAGCGCAGCATACATCATTCGGAGCTTGCGGTCATACAACTCGGGGTGCACCTGCCAGCCGAGGTCGTGCACTGTGGCTACGCAGCGATCCCGTGCCCGTAACGAGTAGGGCAGGAATCCGTCCATCCCGTGCAGCAGGATGCCCTCTGCCGGGGCGACCGCGCGCAGGGAATACCACTGATCGAACCAGAGCTTCCAAAGTATGGCGCGGAGCCCTCCCCGGTCCGGTCGCAGGGCGGGCACGACCTCGCGAACGCCGGGTAGATTGAGGCCGAGCGGCGCCCAGCTGAGCGCGGTGATCTGCACCCGGCCGGTACGACCCAGAGCTCCCAGCAGCTGCTCCATGTACACTTCGATGCCGGTGTGAGGACCGGCCAGGTGTCGGGCGTTGACGAGGAGTTTGATGGGCTCAGATGAGAGCACGTTGGTCGGCTCCCTTCCGCCCCGCGCCGACCTGTTCCAGGATCTCGATGGTAGCCGCGGCACACCGCTTCCAGGTGAAGTCACGACTGCGCACGCGGCCGGCCGCCACCAGCTCAGCGCGCAGGGCCTGGTCTTCCAGCACCCGGCGCACACCGGTCGCGATACTGTCGACCGACTCCGGGTCCACCAGCACAGCAGCGCCTTCAGCCAGTTCCTTGGTTCCATAGCGATCGGCGGTCACTACGGGACATCCCGCGGCCATGGCCTCCAATACCGGAAGGCCACAGGACTCGAAGATCGACGGCAGGAGCAAGGCTTCCGCCATCGCATAGAACCCCGCCAGGTCCTCCTGCTCAATCCAGCCGGGCCAGCGTACCCAGTCCCCGATGCCCAGGGCCTCAGGCTCCCGGAGCTCGTCCTCGGAGAGAAAGCGATTTTCTCCTCCCGCCACCACCAGAGGGATCCCGCGCTCTGGTCCGACCTGGGCATAGGCGCGGATGAGGCGGGTAAAGTTCTTCGGCGGGTAGATGGCTCCGGCATAGAGGAGGAAGCGGTCCGGCAGTGAGTATTTCTGCCGGATCTGGCTCAGGCGAGACTCTGAAAGTGGCCGGCGAAATACGTCGTCCACGCCGGAGTACACCGTCATCACCCGGTCCGGGCCGACTTTGAGGTAGTGCATGACGTGCTCACGGGTCACTGCCGAGACGGCCAGGATGGCCCCGGCCTTGGCGGCGTAGCGGGGCACCAAAAACCGATGGCTCATGCGGTCCGTCAGCCGGGAGCCCCAGGGCATGACGTACCAGTCCAAACCGTGACAGACCCAGACCGACGGGCAGGGTGCCAGCAGCGGTATCGAATACTTTGGGTTGAACAGCAGGTCGATACCAAGCCGGCGAGCTGCGGAGGGCACCGCAATCTGGTCCCAGGTCAGGACGGATCGGGCCGGCAGGGCCACTTCCTCAACTTCCGGCCAGGACGCGTACGTCCCGACCAGGGCCGGATTCCGATAGAGGAAGACAAACTGGTGCCCGGTACCGAGCTCGAGCAGCGCCTGGAGCAGTCTCTGGGTGTAGACCCGGACGCCGCCTCCGTGCTGGTCGTAGTGCCGCAGCATGACCCCGATGCGCACGAGTCGCGCTCCGCTAGCTCGTGAACCGGAACAGCATCACGTCACCATCCTGCACCACGTATTCCTTCCCCTCGGCTCGTGCCAGCCCCTGTTCCCTGGCCGGCTTCCAACCACCCACCCGAACGAAATCGCCATACGCCACTGTCTCCGCCCGAATGAAGCCCTTCTCGAAATCCGAATGAATCACACCGGCCGCGGCGGGCGCCTTGTCCCCACGGTGGACGGTCCAGGCGCGGACCTCCTTCTCACCTGCCGTGAAGTAGCTCTGGAGGCCCAGCAGGTGGTACGCCGCATGAGCCAGCCGGTCGAGTCCCGATTCGCTGAGTCCGAGGGAGTCGAGAAACTCGCTCCGATCCTCGGGTGCGAGCTCCGCCAGTTCGGCTTCTACCTTGGCGGAGAAGGTCACGATTTCGGCGGTCTCCTGCTCGCGCTTCAGCGCGGTCTTGAGCGCGTCGACGAACCGGTTGCCGGAGGTGATCTCGTCCTCGGGAACGTTGGCGGCATAGAGCACCGGCTTGGCGGTGAGCAGGTTAAAGCTGCGGTAGGTCGCCGTCTCGTCTTCGGCCGGCTGAACTACCCGGGCCGGCCTGCCGGCTGCCAGCTCGCGCTGCAGCGGCTCCAGCAAACGAAACTCGAGCTTCGCTTGAGGGTCGCCCGATTTGGCCGCCCGAGCGGCCTTGTCCAGCCGTTTCTCCACGCTCGCGAGGTCGGCCAGACCGAGCTCGATGTTGATGATTTCGCAGTCGCGCGCCGGATCCACCGCTCCCACGACGTGCTGGACGTCGGGGTCCTCGAAACAGCGCACCACGTGAACGATGGCGTCGACCTCCCGGATATTGGCCAGAAACTGGTTGCCCAGGCCCTCGCCTTCGCTGGCCCCCTTGACCAGTCCGGCGATGTCGACGAACTCGACCACGGCAGGAACCGTCCGCTCGGGCGTCACGATCTTCGCCAGGGCATCCAGCCGGGGGTCGGGAACCTGGACGATCCCGGTGTTGGGCTCGATGGTGGCAAAGGGGTAGTTGGCCACCAGCGCCTTGGCGGAGGTGAGCGCGTTGAAGAGGGTCGACTTGCCGACGTTGGGCAGTCCCACAATTCCTAGCCGGAGCATAGATCTCTATCGATTAAACTGATTCATGGCGATCTCAATGCCGTTCTCGAGCCAGCTCTCTACGGCCTCGCTCATGGGATCGAGCAGGGCCGTAATCTCACCGCGCTCGTCAGCACTGAACTCATCGAGCACGAAGTCCGCCAGGTCGTCAATTCCGGCCGGAGGGGGACCAACCCCGATCCGCAAGCGGGCATAGTCCTGGCGCTGCAGCACGCCTTCAATGCTCTTGAGGCCGTTATGGCCCCCGGCTGACCCGGCGCCGCGCAAACGAAAGCGCCCGACCGGGAGGGCCACGTCGTCCACCATAACGAGCAGATGTTGGCTGGGATCGAAGCCGGCAAGGGCGCGGAGCGGAGCGATAGCCGCTCCGCTTCTATTCATATAGGTCTGCGGCTTGAGAACTCTGACCGGTAGCCCTTGCCAGGTCCCCTGGGTTTCGCGAGCGCGATCGCCGCGGCGGAACGGTGCCAGTTTCCAGCGAGCTACCAGTCGATCGGCGAGGCGGAACCCGGCGTTGTGCCGGGTGTCCTCGTACTCCGGGCCGGGATTCCCCAGCCCCACGATCGTGTGCAGAGCTTAGGCCTTCGACTCGGCTTCGCCCTCGTCCTCGCCCTCCGGCTTCGGCTTCCGGATCAGCTCCGGCTCAACCGGGGCGGCTACTTCCTCCACCACCGCCGGTGCCTCTTCGGCCCGCGGCGCCACCACGGTACAGACCGGCGTATCGGGCTCGTTGAGAATCTCGGCCTTCTCGATCTTGATGTCGCGGACGAACAGCGAGTGGCCGATCGTCAGATTGGTGACGTCCAGCTCCACGTGCTCCGGGATGTCGGCCGGGAGGACCTCGATCTCGAGCTCACGCAGCGAGTGGTCAAGCACGCCGCCGAAATTCCGGACCCCGTCCGGAATTCCGACCAGGTGCACCGGCACCGACAGGGTCACCTTCTCGTCGGCGCGGACCTCGTAGAGATCGAGATGCAGGATCTCGGCGGGGCGGACGGAGTCGCGCTGGATCTCGCGGATGAGCGCCTTGACCGCCGGCCGGCCGTCCACCACGACGTCCAGCACCGTGGTCCCGGCGCTGATCCCCACCAGCATCTTGTTGAGCGCGGAGGTTTCGATCGCCAGCGCCTCGGGCGTACGATTATGACCGTAGATGACGCCGGGGATTTTTCCCTGCCGCCTGAGGCTGCGGGCCGCGCCCTTGCCCGTGTCGCTACGGGTGGCGGCTTGGAGGTTCGCTTGCTGGGCCATGGTCGTTTCTCGCTTTGGGCTATGGGCTATGGGCTATTGGCTGCTCGATACCGGGCCCTGGCTGGGGAACTCCTCCTGTGACGGAGTAGCCCATAGCGCATAGCCCACAGCCTTCCCCTAATCAAATAACGAACTTAATCAAATAACGAACTCACCGACTGGTCGCTGTGGGTGTAGCCGATCGCCTTGGCCAGCAGACCGGCGATGGACAGCACTTTGAGCCGGTCGAACCGCCGTTCCTTCGGGATGGCGATGGTGTTGGTGACCGCCACTTCCTTCACGCCGGACGCCATCAGTCGGTCCACTGCCGGCCCCGAGAGCAGCGCGTGGGTGGCGCAGCAGTATACGTCCTCGGCCCCCAGCCGCTTCAACGCCGTCACCGCCTCCGCCATGGTGCCGGCGGTATCGATCATGTCGTCCGGGATGATGCAATCCTTCCCGGTGACTTCGCCGACCACGTTGAGCACCTCGGCGATGTTGGCCGAGGGACGCCGCTTGTCGATGATCGCCAGGGTCGCATTGAGCCTCTTGGCGAAACCCCGGGCCATCTTGGCCGAGCCGACATCGGGGGCCACGATGACGAGTTCTCGTAGCGACTTCTGCCGGTAGTGGTTGACAAAAACCGGCGCGGCGTAGAGGTGATCGACCGGCAAGTCGAAGAACCCCTGGAGCTGATGCTGATGGAAATCCATGGCGAGCACCCGGTCCGCCCCGGCCATCGACACCATGTTGGCCATCAGCTTGGCGCTGATCGCCACCCGCGGCTGGTCCTTCCGGTCCTGTCGGGCGTACCCAAAGTAGGGGATTACCGACGTGACCCTGGCCGCGCTGGCCCGCTTGGCGGCATCCATGAGGAGCAACAGCTCGATCATGTTCTCCGCGGGGGGGTTGGTCGGCTGGATGATATAGACGTCCCGGCCCCGAACGTTCTCATCGATCTTGACGAATATCTCGCCATCGGCGAAGCGCCGGAGCGTGACCTGGCAGAGAGGCTGCCCCAGATGGGCGGCCACCTCTTCGGCTAGGGGGCGGTTGGCCGACCCGCTCAGGAGCAGCATCTGGCTGCGCGACAGCGACAGGTCCGTCATGGTTACAGCCCGCAAACGTAGTCAGATCAAGGGGCTCGCGTCAACCGGGAGGCCCACGTCGAAAGGTGCCAAGCATCACCACATTTCTGCGGTGGTCTGGTTACCATGTCTGGGCCGGGTATGGGCCGCCCGCCACAGTTGTGGGTTTGGCGCACAGCTGTGATGCTTCCGCGGGTCAGTGGGCTAGGTCCATGTGAGATCAATCGTTGCGCGCGCGACACGAAGGTGTGGAACCGGGCGGCGACGATTGGCACGGCTCTGGCTCATCCGGCGGTCAGAACGTGCACTGTGCTGCGCAGGTTCCACCGACTCCCGTGGGCATTCTGTCACTCTTGGCTGGGAAGACCCTATGCGATCAATCCGTATGCTGGCAGCATTGACTGGAACTCTGACGCTCGCGTCCGCGTGTGGAGATGGAGGCACGCCGCCGACCGACAATGTGGCGCCCGTGTCCAGCTTCACCGAGGTTTGTACGCTACTCAGTTGCGTCTTCACCGACGCCAGCACCGACTCCGATGGGACCATCACCGGGTGGAGCTGGAACTTCGGCGATGGCGCGACGGCGACTGTGCAGAACCCGCCGGCGCACGTGTACGCCGCCGCAGGCGCCAAGACCGTAGTGCTGACGGTGACGGACAATGAGGGCGCCACCAACGCGTTCACGAAGACGGTGACGGTCACCGGCGCGCCGGCGAACACCGCGCCGACCGCCAGTTTCACTTTGCCGACCGACTGCACCGCCGGGACGCCGTGCGGGTTCACCAGCACCAGCACTGATGCGGACGGCACCATCGCCACCACGGCATGGAACTTCGGCGACGGTGGCACGGCTGACACCCCTGCCGCGACCCATACCTACACTGCGGCCGGTACGTACGCTGTAACGCTGACCGTCACCGATAACCTGGGCCTGGCCAGCACCCCGGCTACCCAGCAGCTGGTCGTGTCGCCGGTGGCGAGCCAGGACTGCACCACCGCGGGTACAACGGTTGATTGCTCCCTCACGATGACCCAGCGGGTTACGGTGAAGATCACCGTGGTCAGCGAAGCCTGCGAGCTCTCAGGGAACAAACTCGAGGTTACTGCCCCACGGCTGCAGACGGCCTTCTTCAACCTTTGTAACCAAGCTCCTGGTAACGAATACACCGTCACAGATGCGGTCGGTGCGCCGCTGGTGTTCGAAGCGGGAACTCCGATCGCGCTGCGGTTCAGCCAGGGTCCCCAGGGCACAAACCCGCCCGTCAGTGATCCAGGGATCCAGATTTCGGGAAGCTATCCCAACTGGACGCTGAACATCGATGATGGTGGCGCGGCGGGCACACCGGGCGAGCCAGACTTCAACGACGCTGTTCTCAGCGTGCAGGCGACATTAGCACCGTAAGCGTCAGCTCAAGAGTGCTGTAGACGTAGCACCCCGCCGGAGGGCGACCTCCGGCGGGCCGGAAGGAAATCGCAGACCAAGACTCAGATCAGCTGTAGCGAAGAAGTGCAACCACGGCGCCGGAGGGCAACCTCCGGCGGCCAGGACGGAGGTCTGCGGCCGATTCCGCAGCGCGAACCAACCCACTTATCCCTGAGGCGTACCATGAGAGCGATTTGGCTCGCAGCAATTCTTGCTGGGGCGGGCCTGATTACGGCCTGTAAGGACTCGGACAGCCCCGATGATTCGATTGGTCCGATCAATGAGGCACCGGATGCGAAGTTCTCCTTGCAGTGCGCGGCGCTCCGGTGCGACTTCACCGATTCGAGCACCGACGATGCCGGCGTTGCGAGCTGGCAGTGGTCATTCGGAGACGGAGGCTCGTCATCGGAGCGGCACCCGAATCACAGCTACGGCGACGCTGGCTCGTACAGCGTGAGCCTGATCGTCACGGACGACGAGGGCGAGGACGCGACCATTTCACATCAGGCCGTGGCCACTCTCCCGGCCGTCACCTCTCTGTCGTGTGTCGATGGTTCAGCGCCCGGCGGGTTCATTGCCTGTACCCTGAGACTGGAGCAGGAAGCCGGTTTCAAGGTGGTCCTGAACAGCAGCAACTGCGAGGCTCACGGGAGTGTCTTCCGGATCACGGCTCCGGCCCAGGCCACGCTCACCAACGACGGCTGCTACGAGCAGCAGGGTAAGCAGCTCGTGTTTGCCGCTGCCTTCCCCGCGGGCACCGAGATCAGCGCCGAAGTCGTGGCGCCGCTCCTGAACAATCCACCGCAGCTGCGCGTAACCGGCAGCTATCCGGAGTGGGTGCTGACCTATGAGGATGGCGTGGACCAGGACTTCGACGACATGCGCATGACGCTGACCGCGCTGCCGACCGGCAACTAGGCGGCAGCTCGCTTATCACGAGACAACCTCGGCCCGCCGCTGGTGGGCGCCGAGGTTGTTTCTTTTCATTGTACCGACGTCTACGGGGGAATTGTGCGGCGAGGCTTGCTTCTGTCCTTCTCGGTCCTTCTGGGGTGCTCGGGGCACGAGGCTCGGCCTGACGTGGAGTCCAGGCCGGCGCCCACGGTCATGAGTGGCGCCGTCCTTAATACCGACACGATCCCGGTCATGCCGGCAACAGCGTCGGATGGCGAAGGCGAGCCCGTGGTGCTCTTCCGTTGCGAGGAAGGGAGGCTTGGCGCCTATCTGGTACCAGGCACAGCTGGGGACGAGGGCCTTGCGGCCGAGCAGATGGTCCCGATCAGCCTCGATTCAGCCCCGAGCTGTTGAGGGCGCCGAACTACAATTGGCCCTGGTGGATTCGAACCACCATTGACGGATCCAAAGTCCGCTGTCCTGCCGTTGGACGAAGGGCCAGCATGTAGGATGGGGGTCGTCGAATGAAGCTAAATGGTCCCCGAGCCTTGACGAAAGGGACGCCACTCGGCCCACTTGCCAGGCCGGTTCGGACCCGTAACTTCGTTCGGCCCCTTCGGGTCAGTGAAGCCTGGCACCAGCGTGATGCTCCTCCCTTCTCAACGAGGCACTGCTAATCCAGTGCACCTTTTTGCACCCCCAGTCGATGACTGAGACCACACTGCAGCCCACCGATCAGTGGTACCGCGTCTTTGGCGATTTCATGCCTGGGTTCCTGTGGCTGACGGACCCGGGCGGCCGAATTCTGTACGTCAACCGCACCTGGGAGCAATACACCGGATCGAGCCTGGAGGAGATCAACCGCGGAGGGCGGGCACAGTTCAACCACCCGGACGAGGCCATCGCCGTCCAACAGAAGTGGCGCATGGCGCTCGAGTTGGAACAGCCGTTCGAGATGGAGCTCCGCTATCGCCGGTACGACGGGGTGTACCGTTGGATGCTGGCCCGGGTGGTGCCCCTGAAAGATTCCAAAGGACGGCTGCAGCAGTGGGTTGGAACCTCGGTGGATATCGAGGACCTCAAGCAGGCCAGTACCGAGCTTCGGCGCAGAGAGCAGGAGCTCACCGATTTCTTCGAGAACGCCGCGGTTCCCCTGCACTGGGTCGGCCCCGATGGCACCATTCTGAGGGTCAATCAGGCGGAGCTCGACCTCCTGGGCTACGACCGCGATGAATACGAAGGCAGGAACATCATGGACTTTCACGAGGACCGGGAGGTCATCGACGATATTCTCCGGCGGCTTCTCGCCGGTGAGGTGCTGCACGACTATCCGGCCCGGCTGCGGTCCAAGGGCGGCGCCATCAGGCACGTCCTGATCGATTCCAGCGGGTACTTCGAGGATGGCCAGTTCGTTCACACGCGCTGTTTTACCCGGGACGTTACCGGCCATCAAGCGGCGGAGCAGGCGGCCGCCCAACTGGCAGCCATCGTCGCGTCCTCATCCGACGCCATCATTGGCAAAACGCTCGACGGCGTTGTGACCAGCTGGAACACCGCTGCCGAGCGGATCTTCGGCTACACCCCCACGGAGATGGTCGGCCAGCCGATTTTTCGTCTGATCCCCGAGGAGCTCCACGGGGCCGAGCGCGACCTGCTTGATGCCATCGGCCGGGGCGAGCAGGTGGCGTTTTCCGAAGCCGAGCGGATACGAAAAGATGGACAGCGCGTTCACATCGCCGCAAGCGTATCCCCTATTCGCGACGCACGTGGGCGCGTGATTGGAGCCGCGTCGATAAAACGTGACGTGACTGAGCGGAAACAGGCGGCCGAAGCGCTGCAGCGAAGCCAGGAGCGGCTTCGTCTCGCCCTCTCAGCCGCCAGAATGGGCACTTGGCAGTGGGACGTTGCCAGCAACACGCTCGCCTGGGACGAGCAGCTGCACGCACTCTACGGAGTCGAGGCAGGACAGCGGGTAACGCAGTATGAGCACTTCATCGGCCGGGTCCATCAGGATGATCGGGAATTCGTCGCCGCCTCAGTCCGGCGCGCGCTCGAGGAAGAGGGCGGGCTGGATTACGAATTCAGGATCGTCCTTCCCGACGGAAGGGTTCGTTGGCTCGCCGACCAGGGGCGGGTGATTCGGGATCACAAAGGCCACCCGCTGTACATGACGGGCGTGTGTCTTGACACAACCGAGCGCAAGCTGATCGAGGAGCGGCTGCGCCAGGCCCAGCGCATGGATTCGGTCGGCCAGCTGGCCGGCGGTATTGCGCACGAGGCGAACAACATGATGTCGGTGGTCCTTGGCTGTGCCGATTACGTGCTCCAGCGGACGGACCTGCCCGAGCCGGTGCGCGAGGATGTCGACCAGATCTGGAAGGCGGCCACCCGCACCGCCGGAATCACCCAACAGCTTCTTGCCTTCAGCCGGAGACAGGTACTCCAGCCGCAGGTGCTCGACCTGAATGCCACCATCCGGGATCTCGAGCCAATTCTCAGCCGGACACTGGGTGAAACCCGGGGGCTGCGGATGCATCTCGCTCCCGGCCTCGGTCCGGTCCGCGCGGATCCGGGGCAGCTCGAACAGGTCCTGATCAATCTTATCCTGAACGCGCGCGATGCCATGCCGGGGCAGGGCAGGCTTACCATCGAGACCACGAACGTGGTGCTGGACCAGGCCTACGCATCCGGGAAAGCGGTAACTTCGCTCCGACCGGGGTCGTACGCCGCACTGGTGGTGAGCGATACCGGTCACGGAATGGACCCGGCCACGCTCTCGCGAGTCTTTGAGCCGTTCTTCACCACCAAGGGCGTCGGCCAGGGCACCGGGCTCGGGCTCTCCACCGTCTATGGAATCGTCAAACAGAGCGGCGGCTTCATCTGGGTCTACAGCGAGCCCGACCTCGGCACCACTTTCAAGCTCTACTTCCCGCTCGTGACCGCGTTGGCGGACGTGCCGGATCCGCGCGAGCCCCTCCCAACCGCCCGCGACAACGAGACCGTGGTTGTGGCCGAAGACGAACCCATGGTGCGGGCAATCATGGCCAGAACCCTGCGCGATTGCGGCTACATCGTTCTGGAAGCCGTGGATGGACGAGCCGCACTGGACCTGCTCGAGGCCCAGGCAGGACGGGTGAGTCTGGTCGTGGCCGACGTGGTCATGCCCGATTTGGGGGGTCGGGATATGGCCGCGCGGCTGACCGAGCGGTGGCCGGATGTGCCGGTGCTCTTTACCTCGGGGTATACCGGCATGGACGTTGTGCGTCGCGGGTTGCTCGAGGAAGGTCGCGAATTCCTGCAGAAGCCGCTGGCTCCAGACACGCTTGCCCGAAAGGTTCGCGAGATGATGGACGCCGGGGTGACAAAGCCCTCAGCGGAGTCTGGAGACCAATGCCGCGGATGAGATCGGCCTCGTGTGAGGGCGCATGTTCCGTCACCCCATAGTTGTCTCCACCACAGCCGCAACACTGGTGCTGTGCGGCTGCCTTGACAAGACGCAGGAGCCCAGCGTCCGCCCGCCCGCCACTCGGGATACGGGCGATGGTAAGACCAACCTCGGGCCAATCGACTTGGTCTACATCTGTGGCAATAAGTTCCTGGCAACGAACTCCACCCGCTCAGTGGTGAATGTTACCTATCGAGTGGTGGGGACGAGCGAGAGCGAAAGTCTCACCCTGCGGGAAGCATCGACTGAGGATGAGGGATCGAGCGAGACCGAGGTGGAGACGGTGGAGCGGGGCGTGGTTGAGCTTTACCTCGATGATGAGCAGGTAGCTCGCCGGCGGAATCAGGGTCTCCCTTGTGGCGCATCCCCACCATCCATGGCTCACGCGGACATGGGGAATGCCGCACTGGGTGAGTGGAGCCCCACATTCGCGTGGCCCAACGTGGCTGTCCACTTGAATCTGTTGCCGGACGGGAAGGTCCTGTCCTGGGGGCTGAGTGGAACGCCGCATGTGTGGGATTCTGAGCTCGGGACCTTCACCTCGGTGCCCGCACCTGCCGTGATCTTCTGCGCGGGCCACTCGTTTCTGGCAGATGGCCGGTTGCTGTTGGCTGGGGGAAACAACCACCCCACCGAAGCTCTCAACGGTATTCCCGACATCACCATTTTCACTCCCGGATCGCAAAGCTGGAGCCGGTCCACACCGATGCGGTACGGACGGTGGTACCCTACGAATACGACGCTCGCAAACGGTGATGTGGTAATCCTCTCGGGAAAGGACGCGATGGGCGTCGTAGTACGGGAGCCGGAGGTGTGGTCCTCCGGCGCACTACGGGTCCTGAGCACCGCAGGGCTCTCGCTTCCTCTCTATCCGCGCGCCTTTCTCGCCCCGAACGGCAAGATTTTCGTGGCTGGGGATTACCCGGGAACCCGCTACCTGGATCCGGCCGGGACTGGATCCTGGACCCTGGTAGGCACCCGGCTCTACGGCCAGCGTGACTATGGGTCCGCAGTCATGTACGATGACGGAAAGATTCTCTACGTTGGCGGGGGCCGCACCACGAATACGGCCGAGATCATCGATCTGAACAGCGCCGCACCGGCGTGGCGGTGGACCGGCGCCATGGCCTTTCCGCGACGGCATCTCAATGCCACCGTGTTGCCGACGGGAGAAGTGCTCGTCACTGGCGGTAGCAGTGGTACCGCCTTCAACGACGCCACCAGACCTGTCTATGCCGCCGAGCTGTGGAATCCTGCTACCGGTCTCTGGACTACGCTGGCGAGCAGCAGGGTAACCCGGGTGTACCACTCCACATCCATCCTGCTACCCGACGGACGGGTACTGCACACCGGAAGCGGAGACGCTGGCCCCGACCAGAGAAATGCGGAGCTCTTTTCACCGCCCTACCTCTTCAACGGATCACGACCGGTGGTCACTGGCGTGCCGGCGGCGATTGATTACGGGACCTCGTTCACCGTCACCACTCCGGAGGCGTCCGACATCGGAAAGGTGAGCCTGATCCGGCTCGGATCGGTGACCCACGCGTTCGACATGAACCAGCGGTTCCAGTGGCTGTCCTTCACCCAGCAGGAGGGCGCCCTCACAGTCGCGGCTCCGAGCAACCCCAATCGCACCCCGCCGGGCCACTACATGCTCTTTATCCTTGATGGCAGCGGCGTCCCCTCCGTGGCCAAGATCGTTCGGATCGGCTCCGGCAGCTCCGAGCCGCCGCCCCCGCCGCCCCCGCCGCCCCCGGCCGGCATCTCGTTGACCGCGACCGGCCGCTCCGACGGCACCGCCCAGTACATGACGCTCAAGTGGAGCGGGGTCACTGGAGCCCTGGTGGACATCTATCGCAATGGAGCTCGGTTGCGCACCACGGCCAACGATGGGAGCGACACCAACGGCCGGACCTTTCAGGGGGACGCCACCTACATATTCAGGGTATGCCAGGCCGGAACCACGACTTGCTCGAACAACGCCACCGTGACCTTCGGTACGGCACCCCCGCCGAATGTGGCGCCGGTGGCCAACTTCACTTCAAGCTGTACCGATCTGACATGCGCCTTCACCGACGGGAGCACCGATAGCGATGGCACGGTGACGGCCTGGAGCTGGGCGTTTGGGGACGGGAGCACTTCGACCGAGCGGCATCCCACCACCACCTATGCCGCGGCGGGCACGTACACGGTG
>JBKJZM010000166.1:0-7204 GCA_046715295.1 Gemmatimonadales bacterium
TCAGCATATCCGCTACGGGATCTGTCAGGCTCATACTTACTCGTTCCCCTTACCAGCTGGCCTTGCGCACGCCCGGGATTTCCCCCTTCAAGGCGAGCTCACGGAAACAGATACGGCAGAGTCCAAACTTCCGCAGCACCGCGCGGGAACGTCCACACCGCTGGCAGCGGCGCACCCCGCGGACCTTGAACTTTGGTGTGCGTTTGGCTCTTTCGATCCAGGCAGTCTTTGCCATGTATCCTCAACTACGTGAACAGTGAACAGTGAACAGTGAACGGGGTGAAGGGCTGGGCCCGTTCACCGTTTACGGTTCACGCTTTTCGTTTACGCCACCCTCACCGGCGTCTCGCCGCGGAACGGCCACCCCAGCTCCCGCAGGAGCCCCATGGCCAGGTCGTCCCGGTCGGCCGAGGTTACCAGGGTGATATCCATGCCGTGGATCTTCTCCACCCGGTCGTAATCGATCTCGGGGAACACCATCTGTTCCTTGATGCCGAAGGTGTAGTTCCCCCGGCCATCGAAGCTGCGCGTCGGCAGGCCGCGGAAGTCGCGGATACGCGGAATCGCGAGATTGATGAACCGGTCGAGGAATTCGTACATCCTGGCACCGCGGAGCGTCACGGTGGCCCCCACCGGCATCCCCGCCCGGAGTCCGAAGTTGGCGATGGCCTTTTTGGCCTTGGTGACTACCGCCTTCTGCCCGGTGATCAGTCCCAGCTCTTCGACCGCGGCATCGAGCTGCTTCGGATTCTTTCCAGCGTCGCCCATGCCCACGTTGAGGACGATCTTGACCACCCGCGGCAGCTCGTTCGGGTTGGTCAGTCCGAACTCCTTGGCGAGCCTGGGCCGGACCGTCTTCTCATAGTAGTCCTGCAGGCGGGGCTTGCCCTCCGCCGCCTTGGCCACATGGTCGATGGCGCCGGCCGGGGCCTTGTCCTTGTCTCTCTTGCCGGACGATCCGCCGGATGCTCCGCCCTTGGGGGCAGCTGCGGTCGAGCCCTTCCCGCTCTTCCCGCCCTTCCCATCCTTCACGCCCTCTTTGGTCTCAGCCATTGCTACCTGCTCCTCGGGATTGGCTGTTCCGATTTCACGGCGATGCGCTCCACGGTGCCATCCGCGTCCCGGCGACGGCGGACCCGGGTGGGCTCGCCGCTCTGGGGATCGATCAGCATCGCCTTGGAGTGGTGGATCGGCGCCGCAAACTCGACGATTCCTCCCTCGGCCGTGTTGGTGGCGCGCCGGTGCCGTTTCACCACGTTGACCCCCTCGATCGTGACCCGCCCCGTCTTGGGGTGCACCCGGAGCACGCGACCCCGCTTGCCCTTGTCCTCACCGGAGATGACCTGCACGGTATCACCTTTGGTGATGTGCAGCCGCACTCTGACCGGTGCCTGATGGCGGATCCGCTTGGCCTTCTTGAACACGAGCGGCTTCATGCTACAAGACCTCCGGCGCCAGTGACACGATCTTCATGTAGCGCTTCTCCCGAAGTTCCCGGGCCACCGGGCCGAAGATGCGCGTGGCCCGCGGCTCGCCGGCGTCGTTGATCAGCACCGCCGCGTTCTCGTCGAACCGGATATAGGAGCCGTCCTTCCGCCGGGTCTCCTTGGCCGTTCGCACGATCACGGCCTTGGCGACATCGCCCTTCTTCACCTGGCCGGTCGGGATCGCGTCCTTGATGGCGACGACCACGGTGTCGCCCAGGCCGGCGTACCGGCGCTTGCTGCCGCCGAGCACCCGAATGACCAGCGCCTTGCGAGCGCCCGAGTTGTCCGCGATGCGGAGAATGCTCTCTTGCTGAACCATGTTACTTCGCCCTCTCCACGATCTCCGTCACCCGCCAGTTGACCGTCTTGGCCAGGGGCCTCGTCTCCATGATCCGCACCGTATCGCCCGCCTTGGCGCCATGCTCGTCGCGGGCCTTTACCTTCTTGGTGCGGGTCACCTGCTTGCCGTAGACCGGGTGGGCGTACCGCCGCACCAGCGTCACGGTAACAGTCTTCTCCATCTTGTCGCTGGTCACCACGCCCATGCGGACTTTGCGGCGGGTGCGGGGGGTCTCGGTCTGTTCGGCCATGTTCGTCTCGTCCTGGTCAGGAGGCAGGAGTCTGGAGGCTGGAGGCTCCCGACTTCTCTTTCAAAATCGTCTGGATCCGCGCGATCTCCCGCCGGATCGCCCTGAAACGCATGGGATTCTCGATCGACTCGGTGGCGGAGCGAAACCGGAGCCGGAAACGCTCCTCGGTCAGCTCGGCCAGCTTGCTCTCGAGATTCTCCGCCGACATGTCCCGCAGCTCGTTCGGCTTCACGGCCTAGATCTCCTCCCGCTTCACGAAGCGCGTCTTCACCGGCAGCTTGGCCTGCGCCAAGGCCAGGGCCTTCTTGGCCAGGTCCTCGCTGATCCCCTCGATCTCGAACAGCACCCGGCCCGGCTTCACCACCGCCACCCAGCCCTCGGGATTGCCCTTGCCCTTGCCCATGCGGGTCTCGGCCGGCTTCTTGGTGATCGGCTTGTCCGGAAAGATCCGGATCCAGACCTTGCCGCCCCGCTTCATCTCCCGGGTCATGGCCACGCGTGAGGCCTCGATCTGCCGGTTGGTGACCCATCCCGGATCCAGGCTCATGAGCCCGAACTCCCCAAACGCCACGGTGTTCCCCCGGGTGGCAATTCCCTTGGTCCGGCCCTTAAACGTCTTGCGGAACTTGATTCGCTTCGGCGCGAGCATCGGCGTCAGGCTCCCGTGCTATAGGTCCGGCCGGACACGTCCTCGACCACCTCGCCCTTGAAGATCCACACCTTGATCCCGATGGTGCCGTAGGTGGTCTTGGCCGTGCTGGTGGCGTAATCGATTTCCGCCCGCAACGTGTGCAGCGGCACCCGTCCTTCGTGGTACCCCTCGGTGCGCGCGATCTCCGCCCCACCCAACCGACCCGAGGCCCGGACCTTGATGCCCTGGGCGCCCATCCGCATGGCGCTCTGGACCGCCCGCTTCATTGCCCGGCGGAACGAGATGCGCTGCGTCAGCTGGTGCGCGATGTTGTCGCCGACCAGCTGGGCCGACAGCTCCGGCCGCTTGATCTCCTCGACGTTGATCGCCGCTTCCTTGCCGGTGAGCTGGGCCAGCTCGTCGCGAAGCTTGTCCACTTCGGCGCCGCGCTTGCCGATCACGACTCCGGGGCGACCGGTATGGACCGTGATGGTCACCTTGCCGGGCCGGCGCTCGATGTGGATCTCCGAGATCGCCGCATGCCCCAGCCGGGTCTTGAGGTACTTCCGGATCAGCTCGTCCTCCTTGAGCAGCGCGGGCATCTCCTTGGTGGCGAACCACCGGGACGACCACTGCCTGACGATGCCGAGCCGGAGCCCGATCGGATGCGTTTTCTGACCCATTACTCGCTCTCCTTGGTCTCTACGTAGATCTCTACGTGGCTCGTACGCTTCTTGATCGGCGTGGCCCGCCCCTGCGCGGCCGCGGTGAACCGCTTGAGCGGCTGCCCGCCGTTGACGATCGCCTTCTTGATGACGAGGGCGTCCACATCGAAGCTGGCGTTCTCCTTCAGCGCCTTCTGCTCGGCATTAGCCACCGCCGACTTCAGCGTCTTGGCGATCTGCTTGGCCGCGAGCTTCTTGTTGAACTTGAGGATCGCGTAGGCCTCGTTCACATCCTTGCCGCGGATGAGATCGATGACGAGCCGCATCTTTCGGGGCGACTGGCGCACCAGCCGCTGGATCGAATGGCCGCTCATGGTTACTCCGGCTTGGCTTTCTTGTCCGCCACGATCTTGCCGCTGTGGCCACGGAAGAGCCGCGTGGGCGCAAATTCACCGAGCTTGTGACCCACCATGTTCTCGGTGACGTACACCGGGACGAACTTGTTCCCGTTATGCACCGCAAAGGTGTGGCCCACGAACTCAGGCAGGATCGTGCTGGCCCGGCTCCAGGTCTTGACCACCCGCTTCTCGTTCTTGTTGTTGAGGACCTGGACCTTGGTCATCAACGCTTCCTGAACGAAGGGGCCCTTCTTAACGCTACGTGCCATGATGAATCTCGCTATTGGCTATGGGCTATTCGCTATGGGCTGGAAGCTCGGCCATGAGTGGCTTTGGCCAATAGCCAATAGCCCACAGCCCTTAGCCCTCTACGTTGTGGCCTTCCCGCGTTTACGCCCGCGAACGATCATCTTGTTCGAGCCCTTCTTCCGGTGCCTGGTCTTCCGTCCCTCGGGCTTGCCCCAGGGCGACGTCGGTGGACGCCCGCCGGAGCTCTTGCCCTCGCCGCCGCCGAGCGGGTGGTCGACCGGGTTCATGGCCACCCCGCGCACCTTGGGCCGCTTGCCCAGCCAGCGGCTCTTGCCCGCCTTACCCACGGAGAGCAGCTCATGCTCGGAGTTGCCCACCTCACCCACGGTGGCCAGGCAGCGCCCATGGATCAGGCGCATCTCGGTGGAGCGCAGCCGCAGCGTGACGTACTCGCCCTCCTTGGCCACCACCTGCGCGCTGGAGCCCGCGGTGCGGGCCAGCTGGCCACCCTTGCCGATCTTGAGCTCGACGTTGTGCACCGTGGTGCCGAGGGGAATCTCCCCCAGCGGAACCGCGTTGCCGGTCCGGGTGTCCGACCCCGGGCCGGATACGACGGTGTCGCCCTGCATCAGCCCCTTGGGGTGGAGGATGTAGCGCTTCTCGCCATCGGCGTAGACGATGAGAGCGATGCGCGCGCTCCGGTTCGGGTCGTATTCGATTTCCGAGACCTTGCCCGGAATGCCGAACTTGTTCCGCTTGAAATCGATCTTGCGGTACTGCTGCTTGTGGCCGCCGCCCCGATGGCGCGACGTCAGGTGGCCCTGGTTGTTGCGGCCCCCGGTGCGCTTCTTCGGCTCCAGCAGCGACTTTTCCGGCGTCATCCGGGTTATCTCGTCGAATCCCGAGACCGAGCGAAACCGGGTGCCCGGCGTCATGGGGCGAAATTGCTTGATGCTCATCTCAGCCCTCGAACACGGCGATCGAGTCGCCATCCTTGAGCGTAACGATCGCCTTCTTCCACCGGGCGGTAGTGCCCCGGGTGCGACCGCGGGTGACCTCGTGCCGGCGCACCTGCATGGTGCGCACGTCCGTCACCGTCACCCCGAACAGCTTCTGGAGCGCGTCCCGGATCTGAAACTTGTTGGCCTCCGGGTGCACCTCGAAGGTGTATTCCTTCCGCGTCTGGTAGGCGGCCGAGCTCTTCTCGGTCACGACCGGACGGACGATGGTCTGATGCAGCGACGGCATTACTTGGACTCCTTCTTCTTCGGCGCTGCCTTCTTCTTGGCAGGCTTAGCCGCGGACTTTTTCGCCATGGTCTTTTTGACGGCTTTGGCCTTCGTGGTCTTGGCTTTCGCGGCCGGCTTCTCTTTCTTCGGCGTCCTGGCTTTGGTGGCAGGCTTGGCAGCCGTTGCCCGCCGCGGCTTCCTTTCCGCCCTCTCCGCTCGTTCCGCCTCTGTTTCCTCCGCCAGCGGCTCCGGCAACACCCCGGTGAGTGCGCCCTCCTCGACGACCACCACATCCGACCAGAGGATGTCGTAGGCCGACGCCTCGCGATACGCCATGACTTCGACGCTGGGCAGGTTGCGGCCACTGAGGTACGCGTTCGCGTTGTGCCCTGCCGTCAGGACCAGAGCCTTTCGTCCGGCCACACCCAGGCTCCCGAGCAGGTCGACCAGCTGGGCCGTCTTGGGCGCCCGGAAGGCCAGGCGCTCCACGACATGCACGGCGCCTTCACGGGCCCGGGCATTCAGCGCACTCTTCCGCGCGAGCTGCTTCACCTTCCGGGGGATGTCCGTCCGGTAGTCGCGCGGGGACGGCCCAAACACGATGCCGCCACCGCGCCAGTGCGGGGCGCGCGTCGATCCCTGCCGAGCGCGGCCGGTGCCCTTTTGCTTCCAGGGCTTCTGATTGCCACCGGAGACGAAGCTCCGGGTCTTGGTCATGTGGGTGCCCTGACGCTGGTTGTTCAGGTACACCTTCACCGCCTGGTGCAGCACCGGCTCGTTCACGGTGCCGTCGAAGTAATCCGCCGGCAGCGCGAATTTCGCGTCCCGCTTTGCCCCGGCCGAGCTGTAGTGCAGAGCCTCAATCATGGCGGCTCGGGCCTCCCTGTTTCGCGACCGTCACGATGCCGTTCTTCGAGCCCGGGATGGCGCCCTTGATGAAGAGAAGGTTCCGTTCCGGATCGACCCTGACCACGCGCAGGCCCAACTCGGTGTGCCGCTCGGCGCCCATGTGACCCGGCATCCGCTTGCCCTTGATGACGCGGGACGGGTCGGTACCGGGGCTGATCGAGCCGGGCTTGCGGTGCCGGGTGTTGCCATGGCTGGCGGGGCCTCCGCCGAAGTGATAGCGATGCACCACGCCCTGAAACCCGCGACCCTTGGTGGTGCCGGTCACCTTGACCAGTTCACCCGGGGCGAAGATGTCTACCTTGATTTCGGCGCCGGGCGCGGGGGCCTCGCCGCTGACCGCGAAGACCCGCAACACCTGGGGCGCCACGTCGAGGCCCGCCTTCTTGGCGTGACCCAGCTGGGCCTTGCTGGTGCGCTGCTTGCGCCGGGCACCGAATCCGAGCTGAATGCCGCCGTCCCTGACTTGTACCACGCGGCAGGGACCGGCCTCGATCACCGTCACCGGCACGGCGGTGCCGTCTTCCTCGAAGACCCGGGTCATCCCCAGCTTCCGGCCAATCAATCCGTTGGTCATCGCTATTCGACCTTGATCTCGACATCGACGCCGGCCGGCAGATCCAGCTTCGTCAGCGCGTCCATCGTCTGCGGACGGGAATCGTTGATGTCCAGGAGCCGCTTGTGGGTTCGGAGCTCGAACTGCTCCCGGCTCTTCTTGTCCACGTGGGGGCTGCGCAGCACCGTCCAGCGTTCGGTCTTGACCGGCAGCGGGATGGGGCCAGAGACCTGCGCGCCGGTCTTCTCGGCGGTGCGCACGATATCAGCCGCGGCCTGGTCGAGGACCACATGGTCGAAGGCCTTGAGACGAATTCGGATTCTCTGCGCCATTTGTTGCTCGCTTTCGCTCGCTGTTGGCTATTTCAGAATCTTGGTGACGACGCCGGCGCCCACCGTCCGGCCCCCCTCGCGGATGGCAAAGCGCAGCCCCTCGTCCATCGCGATCGGCGTGATCAGCTCGATCGTCATCTGCACGTTGTCCCCCGGCATCA
>JBKJZM010000167.1:0-38398 GCA_046715295.1 Gemmatimonadales bacterium
ATGGCAGAGAGGCGGTGTTCGTCAGGCTGGGTAGATGGTTTTGACCATCCACCTCAGGGTCACGTCACAACTGTCCGGCATAGGTGGCGGATCTGGGCTCGGGCGGTCCATACCGCCCGTTGGGCCCGTGCAGCCGGTGCCACTCCTCTCGCAGGCAGAACGGGTCGAGCCCCTGCGGCCGGTCGACCGCCAGGACGCCGTCGAGGTGATCGATTTCGTGCTGTAGAAGCTCCGCTCGATCCCCCTCCACCTCGATCTCGTTCCACTCCCCTTTCAGATCCTGATACCGGACCTTGATGCGGTAGGCTCGGGATACCCTGACCAGGAGATTGGGGAAGGAAAAGCAGTCGTCCCACACCTCGAAGTCCTCGTTCCCGATATCGATGATCTCCGGGTTGATCAGGGTCCAGGGCTGGTCCATCTCAACGTAGACCATGCGTACCGGTGCCCCGATCTGCGGCGCCGCAATCGCACGTCCGCTCCCGAAGCGGGATTGCCAATCGCGGAGGGTTTCCCGCATGTCGTCCATGATCACCCGCACTGCCGTGGAGCGCGGCTTGGTGATTGGCTCGCACTTTGTGCGCAGGATCGGGTCACCCAGAAGTCGGATCCGGTGGATGGTCATGAGATACACCATTGTAGGAGTGGGCAGTAGGCTCCCCAAATATGTGAAAAGGGCTTCGAATCAACCAGCGGCACGCCTGAAGGAGGCGTTCAAATTAGAGGTATAATTAACTACTACTTTAATACCATAAAACGCTTGTGCAAAGGTGAATTAACCTAGCAGTATAACCCATACTCATGACTGTGCTTATGAGTTCGCACCACTTTTCAGCTTGAATTGACAATCCCGACTATTTTACTTATGATTGCTCATGGAAGCCGCAATCCCCTCCCGCGCCAGCGGACCAGCAGCGGTCCCCTTGGGCCTCCAGGGTGCCCGTGGCTTAGTGCTGATCGAGCTCAAGAGAGCCCACCGGCTGACTGCCAAAGAATTGGCCACCAAGCTCGGCGTCTCGCTCAATGCTGTGCGGCACCACCTCAAGGAACTCGAGGCCGTCGCGCTGGTCGAGTACGAGCGCCAGCACCGCGGAGTAGGTGCTCCCGCGTTCGCGTATCGATTGAGCGCAGCGGGGCAGGCGCTCTTTCCCCGGCGCTACGAGGCCACTCTTACCGAGCTGCTCGACTACGTGGTTGAGCGTGAGGGTCGCGCCACGGCCGTGGCGGTTCTGGAAGCCCGGTATGATGCACACAGCCGGCGGCTGCAGCATGAGCTGGCCGGAGCGACTCCGGCCCAACGAATGGCCGCAGTGACCCAGCTGCTATCTGATGATGGCTACATGGCGGAGGGAACTACCTTTGCTGAGACGGGAACCCTGATCGAGCACAACTGTGCCATTCAGGCCGTAGCCCAGCGCTTCCCGGAGATCTGTGCGGCAGAAGCCAGGTTTCTTGCTGCCGCTCTGGGCGCTGAAGTCGATCGCCACGAGCACATATTGAGCGGTTGCAGCGCATGCGAGTACCGGGTGCGTTTCAGTGCCGCCACCGGATTAGGGGCGCAAGAGCCCCAGTCAGAGGAGAGCGCATGAGTTCGTCAGTCGAAACCCTGGTTAATCAGGAGTACAAGTACGGCTTCGTAACCGATATCGAAGCCGATGAAGCGCCCATGGGCTTGAGCGAGGACATCGTGCGCCTCATCTCGGCCAAGAAGGGTGAGCCCGGGTGGCTGCTCGACTGGCGGCTCAAGGCCTACCGGGGCTGGCTGAAAATGAGCGAGCCCCACAACTGGCCCAACATCAAGTACGAGCCTGTCAATTATCAGGGGCTTCGCTACTATTCCGCGCCCAAGACCAAGACCCCGCTGGGGAGTCTTGATGACGTCGATCCCAAGCTGCTCGAGACCTATCAGAAGCTCGGCATTCCGTTGACGGAACAGAAGCTCCTCGCCGGGGTAGCGGTCGATGCCATCTTCGACAGCGTCTCCGTCGGCACCACCTACAAAGCCAAATTGGCTGAGGTAGGGGTCATCTTCTGCTCCTTTGGCGAGGCCGTACGGGAGCATCCGGAGCTGGTCCGGAAATACCTCGGGTCGGTCGTGCCGGCCAGTGATAACTTCTTCGCTGCCTTGAACGCCGCGGTGTTCAGCGACGGGTCCTTCGTGTTCGTCCCCAAGGGTGTCCGGTGTCCCATGGAGCTGTCCACCTACTTCCGGATCAATGCAGCGGATACGGGTCAGTTCGAACGGACGCTGATCGTCGCCGAGGAGGGCGCATCCGTGAGCTACCTCGAGGGTTGCACGGCGCCCAAGCGGGACGAGAATCAGCTGCACGCCGCGGTAGTCGAGCTGGTGGCTCTCGACGACGCCACGATCAAGTATTCCACGGTGCAGAACTGGTACGCCGGAGATGCCCAGGGCAAGGGCGGTATCTACAACTTCGTGACCAAACGAGGGAAGTGCGTCGGGGTCAACTCAAAGATTTCCTGGACCCAGGTCGAGACCGGGTCTGCCATCACCTGGAAGTATCCGAGCGTCATCCTGCAGGGAGACAACTCGGTGGGCGAGTTTTACTCCGTGGCGGTGGTCAACGGGAGGCAGCAGGCTGACACCGGTACCAAGATGATCCACCTGGGGAAGAATACCCGCAGCACCATCGTATCCAAGGGTATTTCGGCGGGTCAAGGTCAGAACAGTTATCGCGGCCTGGTCAAGGTGCTCCCGAAGGCGGCCGGCGCGCGCAACTACACCCAGTGCGACTCCATGCTCATAGGCAACCGCTGTGGGGCGCACACCTTCCCCTACATCGATGTGCAGAACTCCACGGCCTCGGTCGAGCACGAGGCGTCGACCTCGAAGATCGGCGAGGATCAGATCTTCTATCTGAAGCAGCGGGGCCTGAATACCGAGAACGCCATCTCGATGATCGTGAACGGCTTCTGCAAGGAAGTCTTTAAGGAGCTCCCGATGGAGTTCGCTGTCGAAGCACAGAAGCTGCTGGGTGTGAGTCTGGAAGGAAGCGTGGGCTAGGCTCTAGGGACAACGAGGAGAATCGCGAGTGCTGGAAATCAAAGGCCTCCGGGCCAGTGCCGGAGACAAGGAAATTCTCAAGGGCATCGATCTCACCGTCAACGCCGGTGAAGTTCACGCCGTCATGGGCCCCAACGGGTCCGGTAAGAGCACGTTGGCCCAGGTGCTGGCCGGCCATCCCGCCTATGAGGTAACCGCCGGCCAGGTACTCTATGAGGGAACCGATCTCCTCGACATGGACCCTGAGGTTCGTGCCCAGGCCGGAATCTTCCTCGCCTTTCAGTACCCGGTGGAGATCCCGGGCATTAGTAACGCGTACTTTCTTCGGGCCGCTTACAATGAAATCCGCAAGTCCAAGGGCCTCGAGGAAGTTGATTCGATGGACTTCCTCGATCTGCTCGAGCAAAAGCTCCAGTTGGTGGAGTGGGGCCCCGAGATCATGAGCCGGGCAGTGAACTCCGGCTTCTCCGGCGGAGAGAAGAAACGCAACGAAATCCTTCAAATGGCAGTGCTCGAGCCTAAGCTCGCCATCCTGGACGAGACCGACTCGGGGCTCGACATCGATGCGCTTCGAATCGTGGCCAGCGGGGTGAACGCCCTGCGCAAACCGGATAATGCCACCATCATCGTCACCCATTACCAGCGACTGCTCAACTACATCGTGCCCGACCAGGTACACGTCTTGTCCGCGGGCAGGATTGTGCGGTCGGGGGGCAAGGACCTCGCCCTCGAGCTTGAGGCCAGAGGGTATGAGTGGCTGGAGCAGGAGGTAGGGGCGGCGTCGTGAGGGAAGCCAAGCTGCAGGAATTTGGAGTAAGGGCCCCGGTAGCCACCTCGGAGACACCCGACTGGCTGGAGCCTGTCCGGAAGGCGGCGGTTGACCGATTCGCAGCGATCGGGTTCCCGACCGCCCGAGACGAAGAGTGGCGCTTTACTCCTCTTGCGCCGATTGCCCAGGGCACTTGGCGTCAGAGCTCGGGCACGTCGCATCGGATTACCCGCGAGCAGCTCGCGCCATTCATCTTCGGGCACCCCGAGTGGACCACCCTTGTGTTCGTGGACGGCGTGCACAGTGAGGCGCTTAGCTCCACCGGCGAGCTGGCAGCCGGGGTCCGGGTGGGAAGCTTGGCTGCGGCGCTGCGGGCCGACGGCGTCATGCTGGAGAAGCACTTGGCCCGCCACGCCTCTATCGAATCGAGTCCCTTCACCGCGCTCAGCACCGCGTTCATGCGCGATGGCGGTTTTCTTCATGTCCCGGCCGACACGGAACTCACCCGGCCGGTCCATTTGGTCTTCGTGGCGACTCGCGACGCAGCCGGCAGCGTCGCCCATCCTCGGAATTTGATCGTAATCGAGCGGGGAGCCCGGGCGTCGGTCATCGAGAGCTACGTGAGCTTGGCTGAGGGCGCGAGCTACTGGACCAATGCGGTAACCGAGGTCGTTGCCGGCGCCAACTCCTGGATCGAGCACACCAGGATACAACGCGAGAGCGAACGAGCCTACCATGTCGGGCTGACTCACGTGGAGCAGCAACGAGACAGCCATTACCGGTCATTCACCCTGGCCATGGGCGGCGCCCTGGCCCGGCACAATCTCCACGCCCACCTGAACGGTGAGAACGTGGAGACCCTGATGTACGGGCTGTATCTGACCCGGGGCGAGCAGGTGGTGGACAATCACACCGCGATCTATCACGACCAGCCCAACTGCCGCAGCTGGGAGGTCTACAAGGGGGTGCTGGACGGCCGGTCCCGCGCGGTGTTCAATGGCAAGGTGTTCGTGAAGCCGGAGGCGCAGAAGACCGACGCCAAGCAGACCAATCGAAACCTGCTGCTGAGCGACACGGCTAAGGTGGATACCAAGCCCCAGCTCGAAATCTTCGCGGACGACGTGAAGTGCACCCACGGCGCCACCGTCGGCCGGCTGGATGACGTCGCGCTCTTCTATGCCCGAAGCCGGGGCGTCCCGGCGGAGAAGGCGCAGCGGCTCCTGACCTACGCCTTTGCCGCCGAGGTCACCTCGGAAATCGCCCTCGAGCCGGTACGAGATGAGCTGGATCGGCTGGTCCGCGACCGACTGGGGGAGATGTGAGGGGGACAGCGGGGCGGGTGCCCTCCGGGCGGGGGGACAGCGGGGCAGTAACTGCCCAGCAGATCACCTCTGCAGGTGCTGTTGCTGTCCCGCCGTCCCGCCGTCCCGCCGTCCCGCTGGATGTCGCCCGCATCCGGGAAGACTTCCCCATCCTCCGCCAACGGATCCGGGGAAAGCCCCTCGTCTATCTCGATAACGCAGCCACCAGTCAGAAGCCTCAGGTCGTCATCGACGCGGTCAGCCGGTTCTATAGCGCCGAGAACGCCAATATCCACCGGGGCGTCCACTACCTGAGTGAGCGGGCCACGATCAGCTATGACGAAGCACGGGACAAGGTCGCCCGGTTCTTGAACGCTTATTCCAGCCGGGAGATCATTTTTACCAGGGGCACGACGGAAGGCATCAACCTCGTCGCCCAGACCTACGGACGATCCCACCTCAAGTCTGGCGACGACATTGTTATAACAGCAATGGAACACCACTCCAACATCGTCCCGTGGCAGCTGGTCTGCGAGCAGACCGGGGCGACGCTCCGGGCCGCGCCGATCAACGATGAGGGTGAGCTGGATCTCGACGCGTTCGAGCGGCTCCTTGGCGACCGCACCCGCCTCGTCGCCGTGGTTCACCTCTCCAATGCGCTTGGTACCATAAACCCGATCAAGCGGCTGGTAGCCCTGGCCCACAGCCGCGGAATCCCCGTCCTGGTAGACGGCGCCCAGGCGGCCCCCCACCTTCGGGTGGACGTTCAGGACCTGGACTGCGATTTCTTCGCCTTCTCGGGCCACAAGGTTTTTGGGCCCACCGGCGTGGGGGTCCTCTATGGAAGGGAATCCCTCTTGGAGCACATGCCGCCCTACCAAGGCGGTGGTGACATGATCGCGACAGTAACGCTACAGCGTTCGACATGGGCTCCGCTACCAGCTAAATTCGAGGCTGGCACCCCGATGATTGCCCAAGTCATGGGTCTTGGTGCCGCGCTCGACTACGTGAACCACGTCGGCCTGGATGCCATTACCGCTTGGGAGCGGGACCTGCTTCGATACGCGACGGAACGCGTCAGCCAGATCGAGGGAATCCGGCTGATCGGCACCGCGCGGGAGAAGGCCAGTGTGCTGGGATTCGTGCTCGAGGGCGTGCACCCCCATGACATCGGCACGGTGTTGGATGACGCGGGGGTGGCCATCAGAGCTGGGCATCACTGTGCCCAACCGGTAATGGAACGCTTCGGCGTTCCGGCAACGGCCCGAGCCTCGTTCGCCTTCTACAATACCCGAGAGGAAATCGACGCCTTGGTCGATGGTATCATGACTGTCAAGAAGATGTTTGCTTGATGGCGACTCTTAGCGGGCTCTACCAAGACCTGATTCTGGACCACAATCGGGCGCCCCAAAATTTCCGCCCGATGGAGGATGCCAACCGCCGGGTCGAAGGATTCAATCCACTCTGTGGCGATCGGTTGACGGTCTGGCTTAAGTTGGAGGGCGAGGTCATCAAGGACGCCACGTTCCAGGGCTCGGGCTGCGCCATTTCCAAGGCCTCCGCTTCGCTGATGACCAGCGCAGTCAAAGGAAAGACCCGAGTGGAAGCCGAGGCCCTGTTCGAGCGGTTCCATCGGCTGGTCACCGAAGGGATGGAGCAGGCCGAAGCGGAGTCGCTCGGCAAGCTGGCGGCATTCTCCGGCCTCTCGGAATTCCCAATTCGAGTGAAATGTGCCAGCCTTTCCTGGCATGCAATGAAGGCGGCCCTCAATGAGCCGGACACGGCTGTCTCCACCGAGTAGACCCCACAACACTCATGCAATAAGGAAGAGAACTAATGCCTTACAATCCCACGCTTGTCGCCCCGATGCGAGCCGAAGTCACCCGTCTCGGCGCCAGGGAGCTCACCAGCGCCACCGAGGTCGATGCGGCTTTGGGCGACCAGAAGGGGTCAATGCTGGTGTTCGTGAACTCGGTTTGCGGGTGTGCCGCTGGGAACGCCCGTCCCGCGCTCGCCCTGGCGCTCAAGCACAGTGTGGTACCTCAGCAGGTGGTGACCGTATTCGCTGGCCAGGACATCGATGCCGTGGCACGGGCCCGACAGTACTTCGGCGAGTATCAACCCAGTAGCCCGTCGATGGCGCTCTTACGGGATGGCGAAGTGGTTCATTTTGTCCACCGCCACCAGATCGAGGGTCGTTCACCCCAGTCAATCGCCAGTGACCTCACGGCCGCGTTCGACCGGCTCTTCGGCGCTACGGTCTAAGAGCTATGTCAGGGCACGTTTTTCATCCGGGTCACGCGGAGCTGCACGGGATCACGGTCGTGGTCGAGACCACGGGGTCGGTGACCTATGTGGGTCGGTACGATAGCGAGGATGAGCACGGGGTGCTCATGCTGGATGTCGGAGTCCACGATGCCGCGGCGGGAGGCGGGTCACGGGAGGAGTACGTCCGGAAGAGCGCCAAATTCGGGATCCGGAGCGACCATAAGCACCTGCTTGTACCAGCCAACCAGGTTTCCCGAATCACCAAACTGGAAGAACCAGGGCCCTAGTCACTTACTGTCCGCTCGATGTCGTTAAGATGCCATACGGCACGCCCCACTACGCCCTTTGCTACATTGATGTATGGACAAGTACGATGTGATCGTGATCGGCGGGGGCCACGCCGGCGCCGAAGCTGCCACCCTCGCCGCTCGGCGGGGAGCCCGAACCCTCCTGCTGACCCAGAACCTCGAGACCATCGGACAGATGTCCTGCAACCCCGCGATCGGTGGGATCGCCAAGGGGACCGTGGTCCGCGAGGTAGACGCGCTCGGCGGTGTCATGGGGCGAGCGACCGACTTGGCGCGGATTCAGTTTCGTATGCTGAACAAATCCAAGGGACCAGCGGTGTGGTCACCGAGAGCGCAATGCGATCGCGGGCTCTACCGGCGAGCGGTTCGATCCCTGCTGGAGCGGCAGCCAGGGCTGGAATTTGCCCAAGGGACGGTCGCCAAATTCGTGATGTCCAATAAATGTCTCGATGGTGTCGTTACACTGGATGGTCGCATATACCGGAGCACCGCCGTCGTACTCACCGCGGGGACCTTTCTTCGCGGACGCATCCACCTTGGGCTGGACACGCAGGTGCCGGCGGGCAGAGCTGGGGAGGCGCCGGCCACGGAAATAGCCCAGCAGATGGACGAGCTGGGTTTGATCGTGAAGCGGTTCAAGACGGGTACGCCACCACGCATTGATGGACGCTCTGTTGACCTTTCGAGGACGGTACGCCAGGACGGAGATTCCGATCCGTTCTGGTTCTCGTTCCACGAGCGCGCGGAACATCCTGAGCAGCGGGCGTGCTACCTGACCCATACGGGCGCGGAGCTCCAGGAGATCGTGCTCCGACATCTTCGGCAGTCAGCGCTGTACGGCGGTTCGATCAGCGGTCGCGGACCAAGGTACTGTCCCTCCATCGAGGACAAGATCTTGAAGTTCCCGGACGCGGAATGTCATCAAGTTTTCCTGGAGCCCGAGGGACTCGATACGGCCGAGATGTACGTGAACGGCCTTTCGACCTCGCTACCACCGTCCGTGCAACTGGAATTCCTTCGAAGCGTGCCAGGTCTTGAGCAGGTGCGGATGACCAGGCCCGGCTACGCGATCGAGTACGACTATTTCCCCCCCATTCAACTCCATCCGACTCTCGAGTCGAAACATCTTCCAGGGCTCTTCCTGGCGGGCCAAGTCAACGGAACGACGGGGTACGAGGAGGCGGCTGGCCAAGGGGCGGTCGCTGGGATCAATGCGGCGGCTCGAGCCTTGGAGCTGGAGAGCGTAGTGTTCGGGCGAGGCGAAGCCTTTATTGGCGTGCTGACCGACGACTTGGTTACCAAAGGTGTAGATGAACCCTATCGGTTGTTTACTTCTCGATCCGAATACCGACTCCTCCTGCGACAGGACAATGCGCTTCGTCGCTTGATCCCGACCGCCGAACGATTGGGAATGTTGACCGGGCAGGAACTGGACTCGGCCCAAAGCCGGCTCCGAAATGAAGAGTCTGTGCAGGTCGTCGCTAACGAAACCAGTATTTCACCCGCACTAGCCAACCCGATCCTTCATGGCTGCGGCTCGACCATCATCACCGAGCCGACTCGTATCGCCGACCTGGCTCGCCGACCCGGGGTGCCGCTGACTGCCCTGCTCGGTACCGTTGGCATAGAGCAATCGGATCAGGAAACGAGATGGGCCGATATTGAGTTCAAGTACTCTGGGTATCTGGCGCGCGAGCGATCGGCGGTGGTGAGGCTCCGAAAGCTGGAAGAGTTCCCCATCCCGGGCGACATGGAGTACGGGGGACTCACGACGCTCGCGTTCGAAGCGAGAGAGAAACTTCAAGCGCTCCGGCCGGAGACGCTGGGCCGCGCCAGCCGCATTCCTGGCGTCACGCCGAGCGACCTTCATTGTCTGGTTTTCGAAGTCACCCGCAGGGCCCCCGTAATCACCACCGTTTCACGTGAAACACCGGGTGGAACGGATATACCTCTCACGAATGGCGGAGTGACTACCTCGTAAACGTTTCACGTGCAACGCGACCCTCTCACAATTCAGTAGCCCTCTTGGCTACCCACCCAGAAAATTATTCGAAGTAGATGAAATCAGCTCAGGAGATTGCACCTGACGCACAACATCCTATATTCGTGTTGTTCTCAACCCCAAGTGCTACTGATCAGCAGGATTAACAGTCGCAGTTAGATTATAAATGACCGCACTACAACCACTTAGAGGCTAATCAACGCCCATGGCCCACGTCATAGCAATAGCGAACCAAAAAGGCGGCGTGGGTAAAACCACGACTGCCGTCAATGTCGCGGCCTCACTCGCCATGGCGGAGAGGCGCACGCTCCTCCTCGATGCCGACCCACAGGGCAATGCAACGAGCGGTGTCGGCATAGCCAAGGAGACGGTTGAGCTCTCGCTCTACGAGTCTCTGGTGGAGGGCCGTCCCGCGGCCGATTCGATCCTCTCTATCAGCGCGCTTCCCTTTCTCTCCGTGCTCCCCGCGACACAAGACCTGGTGGGTGCCGAGCTGCAGTTGGTGGACCGCGAAGGACGTGAGGCGAAACTGCGCCACGTGCTCGAGGAATTGCAGGACTCGTACGACTACATCGTCGTCGACTGCCCCCCATCGCTGGGCTTGCTGACACTGAACGTCCTGGCGGCGGCCAACGCGGTGCTGATCCCGATCCAGTGCGAGTACTACGGCCTGGAGGGGATATCACAGCTTCTTAACACCGTCCGCCTAGTACAGCAGAACTTCAATCCAGGCTTGGCGATAAGTGGTGTACTCCTGACCATGTACGACTCCCGGCTGAATCTGTGCCGGCAGGTGGCTGAGGATGCGAAGGAGTACTTTGGCGCCAAGGTCTTCATGACACCTATCCCCAGGAATGTGCGGCTCGCGGAGGCGCCCAGCTTCGGGAAGCCCATTCTGCTGTACGATGTCCAGTCTGTCGGTGCCAAGAGCTACCTGGCAGTCACCCAGGAGCTGATGCGCCGAGTCGAGAATTCAGGCGTCATCGAAGAGGCGCCGGCCCCCATCCCTGAGGTGACCACATGAGCGAGACGAAACGCTTGGGACGAGGTCTCGAAGCTCTGCTTGGTGCCGTGTCCCGAGAGCAGGCCGAGGCGTCGGGTTCACTTCGGGAGCTCCCCATCGGCAACGTGTTGCCAAATCCGTATCAGCCGCGCACCCATGTGGATGAGGATGCTTTGACCGAGCTGACCGCGTCGATCGAAGCCTCGGGCCTGCTGCAGCCGGTCATCGTGCGCCCACGGAACGGAAAGTTCGAGCTCATTGCCGGTGAGCGCCGCTGGAGGGCGATTCAGCGCTTGGGATGGGCGAAGATTCCGGCGGTTGTCCGGGAAGTCGACGATCAAACCCTGCTGACGCTCGCCCTCATCGAGAATCTTCAACGCGATGAGCTGACTTCGATCGACGAGGCCGCGGGGTATCAACGCCTGGGCCAGGAGTTCAAACTCCCTCAGGCGGAGATCGCACGACTGGTGGGGCGAAACCGTTCTACCGTGGCAAACCTCCTGCGCTTGCTGAAGCTGCCGGATGAGGTGAAGGCACTGGTTCAAGAAGGCAAGCTTTCCGAGGGGCATGCACGGGCGTTGCTCGCAGTAGAGAAGGAACCGGACCTTCTTCGCCTCGCACGAGAAGCGGCGGATCAAGGCTGGTCGGTCCGCGAGACGGAAGCGCGGGTCCGGGCAGAGTCGCCCAGCACTGCGGCAGCTGTGGCACCGACGAATGGCCCGCGACCTCGTCCCCTGCAGAAATTGGCCACAGCCGAGGTGCGGCGAATCGAAGACGCGCTGAGAAAACGGCTGGGCACCGACGTGCGGGTCACTGCCCGGCGCCGCGGCCGTGGTTTCTTCAGCATCAGTTACTACTCCAACGACGACCTCGCTCGCGTGCTCGAGCTGATTCTGGGCGAGCCCTTCGCGGGATGAAGAGCCGTTCGCGCTTCGTCACGCTCCTGATCCAGAAGGACGGCAGGACGAAGACGCAGAGCTTCCGAATCCGACTCCGGACGCTTCGGCTCGCGGCCTGGTTGCTGGGACTGGTCGCAGCGTCGCTGTTACTGCTGGTAGTGCTCTATGGGCCCGTACTCAGGGCCGCGGCACGTGTTCCGGGCATGGAACGGGAGCTGGCCCGATTGCGGACGGAGAACGCGAGGGTTCGCGATCTGTCGGCGGCTCTCGACAGCGCCGAATCCCGTTATGCGCAGGTCCGCCAGATGATGGGCGGCGAGATCGTGCGCGATCCGGTGACGATCACATCGTCTTTGCCTGTTGCTCCTCCAGTGCGGGCCCGGCTTGTTTCGGGGCCGGCCGTCCTGCCCCCCGGGCTCGGCATTCCGCAGTATTGGCCACTGGATGAGACGGGCTACATCACCCGGGGTCAGGTCAAGGCGGGTGGACGCGATGAGGCCCACCCCGGGATCGACATTGCGGTCTCAGTCGGAAGCGTGGTGCGAGCCTCGGGTGGTGCCATCGTTCAGCAGGCCGGCGAGGACCCCGAATACGGACACTTCGTGTTACTTGACCATACAAATGAATACCAGACCATGTATGGCCATCTTTCGCGCATCATAGTGACAGCTAATGCCACAGTGGCTCCTGGCGAAGTCATTGGGCTGACCGGCAACAGCGGGCGGTCCACGGCCCCCCATCTGCACTTCGAGATTCGGCAACGAGACCTGTCACTGGACCCGCAGACCATGGTAAAGGAGGGGCGTTGATGGGGATCTTCAGCAATGCCGCGCGAGATGAAGAGGGAAACGAGCTGAGGCGGCGGCGTACCGACCAAATACCCTTCTCGATTATCGCCAGCGATATGACAGTAATAGGCGACTTGGAGACAGAAGGCATGGTGCGGGTGGAAGGAAGAGTGCGCGGTACGGTTCGGGTCGGGGGGCAGGTGCTCGTGGCTCAAGGCGCCGTCATCGAGGGTGACCTCCACACCCAGGAGGCTGTCATCGCCGGGCAGGTCAGCGGAGCCATTCACGCTCGCGAGCGGGTAGAGCTCCAGGCAACGGCGATGGTTGCCGGAGACATTCTCACACCCCGGATCTCGATCATCGAGGGCGCAAGGGTGACCGGAGAGGTCAAGATGGACGCCGCCGCTCGTTCCGAAGCCGTCGGTAATTCCCCACAATAGTTGATAATTCAGCTAAGTGTGTGGAAATAAAAAGTTTGGCGCTACTTATTGCATCCTGGAGGTACCAAAATCACGCCAACGTGCCAACTATTAACGTAGTGCGTGCTCGTTGCTGCCATACTGTGCTTTCGCTGGCACTTCTCTCGTGCTCTTCTCCGCCCAGTTCCGGGATGCGGGTTGGTCTCATCACTCCCGGCTCCATCGCCGATGCCGCCTGGAATTCGGCGGCTTACCAAGGCCTCCAGCGGATCCGGGATTCGTTGGGTGTCCAGATCAGCCATGTCGAAGCCCGGACCCCAGCCGAGCAGTCCGAAGCGCTTCGGACCTACGCCGCCCAGGCCTACGACCTGGTCTTCGCCAACGGCTTCGAGTTTCAGGACGCGGCCGAGCGGGTCTCTTCCGACTATCCCAAGACCATCTTCATCGTCACCTCCGGCCGGCGCGCCCATGGCAACGTGGCTCCCCTCATCTTCCGTCTGGAAGAGGCGAGTTATCTGGCTGGGATGGTGGCCGGGGGGCTGACCAGGAGCAATGTGCTTGGCTTTGTGGGCGGGATCGAACTGCCTCCGATCAAAGCCGCCTACCAAGGCTGGTTCAATGGGGCCAGGGCGGTAAATCCAAAGGCCCAGAGCCGGGAGATTTACCTCAACAGCTTCGATGATGCGGCCGCCGGCCGCGAAGCCGCATTGGCCCTCATGCGGGTCGGCGCAGACATGTTTCACCACAACGCCGATGCCGCGGCGCTCGGTCTGTTCCAGGCCACCAAGGAACGGGCCGGCGTGTACGTGTTCGGAGCCAATGCGGATCAGTCGAGTCTGGCGCCCGATCGGGTTCTGGGCAGCGCCGTGATCGACCTTGCGCACGCCTTTCTTCTCGTGGCCTCGAAAGTTCGCTCGGGGCTTTTTACCCCCCGGGTAGAGGTCTTTGGCCTGGAAGGCGGCATCGTGAGTTACCTGCCTAATCCGCGTCTCGACAGCCTCGTTCCACCAGAGTTGAAAGCCCGAATGCGCGCAGCAACCGACTCAATGGTTGCCGGGACTCTCATAGCCGCTCCCCGTCCGGCCACCATGGAAGCCACACGACCGCGAAGCCCGAACGGCCAGCTCGCCCTATCCGGCGCACAGCCCGCGAGCCTGAGATGAATCCCGACGTCCCGCTGTCTGACGTGGTGGCTTACCTGAACGAGTATCTCCGAATCAACGAGATACCGGATGAGCCGAATGCGATCAATGGACTCCAGGTCGAGAGCAGCGGTCGCATCAGTGCGATCGTGGCGGCGGTTGACGCCTCACAGGCCACGATCGACGGTGTGATTGCCACCCTCGAGCCGGGGCAGCCCCCGCCGCTTCTGCTGGTGCATCACGGGCTGTTCTGGGATGGCAATGTGCCGGTCACCGGTCGCAGGTACCGGCGGCTCGCCGCCCTGCTCGATCACGATATTCCTCTGTACGCGGCGCACAATCCTCTCGACGTTCACCCGGAAGTGGGCAATAATGCGGTGCTGGCCGAGCGTCTGGGGATCAAGGTGGAAGGGTGGTTCGGGAACTATCGTGGCGTCCCGATCGGGGCCTGGGGGCACAGTCCGCCGAGTCTGCCGACGCGTGAAGCGCTGGCGGTGGAGCTCGACCGCGTGCTGCATAGCATGAAGGGCGGCGCGAGGGTGATTCCGGGAGGTCCCGAAAAGCCAGGGCGGATCGGCATCATCACCGGCGGGGCGGGCAGCATGATCGCCGCGGCCGGCACCGCCGGACTCGACACCTTCATCACCGGCGAGGGGCCGCACCATACGTATTTCGACGCGATGGAGCTCGGGCTCAACGTTGTCTATGCCGGACACTACGCCACCGAGACTCTGGGGGTCCAGGCGATGGCGTCACATCTGGCCGAGCAGTTCGATCTCGAGTGGGACTTTCACGACCACCCGACCGGTCTCTGATGTGACTCCGGTGCTCGAGCTTGCCGCCATCGACAAGCGATTCGGCTCCGTGCATGCCCTGCGCGGGGTCGATTTCGCATTGGCTCCGGGTGAAGTGCATGCCTTGCTGGGGGAGAACGGGGCGGGAAAATCAACGTTGATGCATGTCGCGTATGGGCTGGTACGACCCGATGCTGGAGAGGTCCGCGTCGAGGGCGCGACGCGGCGGATCTCGACTCCGCGGGTGGCCCGGGCCATGGGCATGGGGATGGTGCACCAGCATTTCACCTCGATTCCTGCCCTGACGGTGGCCGAGAATGTGGCTCTCTCGGCCGGGTGGCCCGGGGTGCCGAACGAGATGCGCGAGCGCACCACGCTCTTGAGTGAGCGCATGGGGCTTCCGCTCGATCCCGATCAGCGAGCCGGCCGCCTGTCGGTATCCCTCAAGCAACGGCTCGAGATCGTCAAAGCGCTGGCGGGGGACGCCAGAATACTGCTTCTCGACGAGCCCACCGGTGTGCTCGCTCCGCCGGAGGCGGAGCTCCTGCTGCAAATGGTCCGCACCTTTACGGACGCGGGCGGGTCGGCCGTCCTGATCACCCACAAGCTCGATGAGGCTCTTCTGACGGCGGACCGGGTCACCGTGCTGCGAGAGGGCGCGGTGACACTCACGGGACCGGTTGCCGGCCAGACCGCGGAGTCGCTCGCCCATGCGATGATCGGTGGTGATCCGGGTGTTCCCCTTGCTAGCAGGGAGGCGGTCAACAGGTCCCAGCCGCGGTCCTCGCGAGAGCTGATTCGCCTCGATGCCCTGGAGGTGTCCCGGGAAAGCGGATACGGAATCGCACTCCGGCGTGCTTCTCTCTCCGTCCGGGCGGGAGAGCTCGTGGGCGTGGCCGCAGTGGAGGGAAACGGACAGCGTGAGCTGCTCCGCGCGGTGGCGGGGCGCATCGCCCCGCTCCGCGGCAAGCTTCAGGTGACCCAGCCGGTGGGGTTCATCCCCGAAGACCGTACATCGGAAGGTCTGATCCCCGGGCTCAGCCTCACCGAGAACGTGGTCCTCGGTCTGGGCAGGGACGGGCCATGGATTCACGGCGGCCGAATCGCGTGGCGCGAGGCCGAAGCCCGCACCGCCGAGCTCATTCGGGACTTCGAGATCGCGGCACCGGGGCCTGGCGCCCGAGCCGCGACTCTCAGTGGCGGTAACCAGCAAAAGCTGGTGGTGGCGCGGGAGCTCTCCCGGGTTCCCGCGGTGATTGTCGCGGAGAACCCCACGCGCGGTCTCGACATCAGCGCCGCGGCTGCCATCCACCTTCGCCTCCGGTCCGCCGCGGCAGCGGGGGTAGCAGTTCTTTTCTACTCCGCCGATCTGGACGAAGTGCTACACCTCGCCGACCGGGTCATTGTGGTGACCAGAGGCATGACCTTGGAAGCCCCTCCTGGCGCCTCGCGTGCTGAAATCGGTGCCATGATGCTTCGGGTGGAGAGTCAGGCGTGAGGGGAATGGGCTGGGCAGTCGCGGCAGTGGCCCTGGGCCTGGCCGTTCTCTTCGCTGGTCTGGAAGCCGCCGGCTTCGACGCGGAAGCCGGGCTCGGTGCTCTCTGGATGGGTGCCTTTGGCTCCTTGGATGCCTTCACCTCCAGCACGCTGGTGCGCGCGGTACCGCTCATCCTGATCGGTCTTGGCATCTCGGTGGCGTTCCGCGGCGGGGCGCTCAATATCGGAGCCGAGGGTCAGTTCTACGCCGGCGCCATCGCCGCGACCTGGGCCGGGCTCCATCTTGCCGGTCAGCCTGGTCCGGTCGCTGTCGGCGCGCTTCTGCTGGCCGCCGCAGTGGCCGGCCTCTGCTGGGTTGCGCTGCCGGTCTGGCTGAAGCTCCGGTTTGGCGTCATCGAAGTCATCAGTACCCTGCTCCTCAACTTCGTGGCCCTCTCCCTGGTCAGCTTCATGGTACAGGGTCCGCTTCAGGAACGCAGTCGCATCTACCCTCAGAGTGAGGCAATCGCGGAGGCCGCGCGGCTACCCATGCTGACCGGCTCGCGGCTGCACGCCGGCCTGGTGCTCGCGCTGGCTGGCGGGCTGGTTCTCTGGTTTCTGTTCTCGAGGACGCTCTGGGGCTTCCGACTTCGCGCGGTTGGCATGGGCCCTCGTGCCGCGGAAGTCAGCGGGCGAATCGACAGCCAGCGCGTCAGCGCGATGGCGCTCCTCATCTCAGGTGCAATCGCAGGGGTGGCCGGCGGGGTTGAGGTGAGCGGGGTGTCGTATGCCCTGTTTCAGAACCTCTCGCCCGGCTATGGCTTTACCGGAATTGCGGTGGCCCTGCTGGGCGGCCTGCATCCCATCGGCGTCGTCATAGCCGGAATTCTCTTTGGCGCGCTCGAGGCCGGCGCAGGTGCGATGCAGCGCGACGCGGGGATACCGGCTGTTGCGGTGTACGTGGTGGAGGCCGTGATCATTATCGTGGCGCTGCTGGCCACCGTGCCGCGGGGGGGATGGATCAGTTTGCGCGCTGTGGTGAGAAAACGGATCGCCCCAGGCAAGGCCGCAGGATAATGGACACCGAGGTGCTCGTCGCCGGGTTCCTGGCCGCCTCCGTTCGGGTGGCCACTCCACTCCTGCTCGCGGCCACGGGCGAAACCATCACCGAGCGCTCAGGAGTGATTAACCTGGGCCTCGAGGGGATGATGCTCGCCGGTGCCCTGGCCGCCACGCTGGGTGCCACGGCGTGGGGGCCATGGAGCGGGGTGGCCTGCGCCATCGGAGCCGGGATGCTGCTGGCAGCGGTGTTCGCGCTGCTGGCCGTGGGGGCGCGGGCCGACCAGATCATCTCCGGTACCGCGATTACTCTTGCGGCTGTAGGACTCACCGGCACCGTCTACCGGCAGGCATATGGAGCGGGCGGTGCCGGACTCAGCATTCCCACGCTCAAGTCCATCGCCATTCCGGGTTTCTCCCAGATCCCCGTCCTGGGACCGGCGCTCTTCGACCAGCCGGCGCCGACCTACCTCGCGCTGCTCGGCATGCCACTCGTCTGGTGGGTGCTCTTTCGTACCCGGCTGGGTCTGGCGCTGCGCGCCACTGGAGAAGGGGCGGTGATGGCCCGGGCGGCGGGAGTCCGAACCAATCTGATCCGTACCGGGGCAACGGTCATCGGCGGCGGGTTTGCCGGTCTGGCCGGCGCCAGCCTGGTGCTGGCTCAGGTCGGCTCGTTCGCCGAGGGAATGACCGCTGGTCGTGGGTACGTGGCGATTGCTATTGTAGTGTTGGGTCGCTGGCATCCGGGCGGGATTGCGCTGGGCGCGCTGCTCTTTGGCGTGGCAACGGCACTGCAGTTTCTGCTGCAGACCCTGGGGCTCGACACTCCCTACCAGCTTTTTCTCATGCTGCCCTACCTGCTGACCCTTATTGCGCTGGCGGGTGCGGTAGGGCGGGTCCGGGCTCCGGCCGATCTGGGTAGGTGATCAATGCGGCTCAGCCTCGCGCGGAGGCGAGCGCATCGCGGGCCGCCACGATGGTTTGTCGCACCCGGGCCTTGAGCTCCGGAATGTCGCTGAGGGTGAGCCCGGCCGTCTCGACCGGCTCGAGCACGCGAACCTCAGCGTCAGAGCGGCCGACACGCCAATCATGCGTGCGCAGCGCGGTGCTGGTGCCGGATACGGCGAGCGGCAGGATCGGCACGCCGGCCTCGATGGCCAGGCGAAAGGCGCCATCCTTGAACGGGAGCAGCTCGGAGGTCCTGGATCGGGTCCCTTCCGGAAAGATCATCACCGATACCCGGTTATCGAGCGCCCGGCGGCAGCGCTCCATGGCCTCGAGGGCGCTGGGTCCGACCCCGCGCTTGACGGGAATATCGCCAACCAGCCACATCGTCCAGCCCAGGATCGGAATTCGAAAGAGCTCCGCCTTGGAAAGCCACTTCATTTCCCACGGCAGATGGCTGATGAGGAGAATGTCGGCGAACGATTCGTGATTGGAGACCACCACAAAAGGCCTCCTCGGATCCTTCGGCATGGTGCCGGAATAGCGGAAGCGCCAGAACGGATTCAACGTCGCCATGGCCGGTCCGACCTTCCGAAACAGGCGTCCGGGGAAGTAGCGGCCGCGGTCGAAGGGCGCGGTGAGCAATCGAACGATCAGCAGTACGGGGAACAACAAGACTATGCTCAGAGCGAGAACGAGCCAGGCCCAGATCGAGACGATTGTTTGCCAGAGTCGCGACATGCCGCTCTATTCCGGGCTCGAGGAGGCAAGGTGTCTTGGGCGCGGACCGTCGCCGCGGCCGGGTAACCTTAGCGTCTCCGGGCTGTGAGGGACAAGAGGCCACCTCTTCCGCGAGCCATACATGACCCAAGATGGGCAGGTGATCGAGCCGGACGGCGGGCCTAACCCGGATTCAGCCGATGGCGAGTCAAAATTGGCGGGAATTCTGGGTGGGAGTGCCGACGTTCGTCATGTCTCCCTGGTAATCCTCACCCTGCTTGCAGTGCTCTACACGCTGCACTTCGCGGCGGCGTTCATCCTCCCGATCGTGGTGGCGATACTGCTGAACCTCCTCCTCAGTCCGGTCGTGCGATTCCTGGGCAACTATATCCACCTGCCGGTGCCGCTGGCGGCCGGGGTTGTGATGGTGGTGCTGCTTGGGGTCGTGGGATTCGGTGCCTATCGCCTCACCCCGGCAGCGAGCTCATGGCTGGCCCGGGCTCCGCAGAGCCTGGCGACGCTGAAGCGCAGGATCCAGCCGCTGAGCCGCCCAATGGAGCGAGTCAGCAAGGCCGCCGAGCAAGTCGAGCAGGCCACCGATATGGATAAGAAAACGCAGGAGGTCGAGATCAAGGGCCCCAGCCTCATTCAGCAGGTCTTCGGCGGAACCACGGCGCTCCTGAGCTTTGCCATGGTCGTGATCTTCCTCACCTACTTCCTTCTGGCCTCGGGTGAGCTCTTCCTGCAGAAGCTCGTCGGGGTATTGCCCCAATTAAAGGACAAGAAGACCGCGGTGCGCATCGTCCGGGAGACCGAGGCGCAGGTCTCGCTCTACCTGGTCGTCACCACCCTCATCAATGTGGGAGTGGGCGTGGCCACAGGTGTCGCCCTCGCGCTGCTGGGTATGCCGAACCCGGTGCTGTGGGGCGTGATCGCCATGGTACTCAACTTCGTTCCCTACATCGGCGGCCTGGTCAACACCGTCGTCCTGGCGCTGGCGGCGTTCCTCGCCTTCGAGGACACCAGCCGGGCGCTGATGGTCCCCCTGGTCTTCACCGTCATCAATATTCTGGAGGGGAACCTGATCACGCCCTGGGTCCTGGGGCGCCGGATGCGTCTCAACACGGTGGCGGTGTTCGTCGGGCTGATCTTCTGGTGGTACCTCTGGGGCATCACCGGCGCTATCCTGGCCGTGCCGATCATGGCCTCGATCAAGATCGCCTGCGATCACATCGCACCGCTGGCGCCGGTCGGCGAGTTCCTGGCCGAATAGCGAGTGTGGATGAGAAACGAGACTGGGCCGGCATGCCTGCTGGAGAGCGAGCAACAGGTGGTGATGGAGATACCGCTTGACGCCGACTGGTCCCGGGTCCGTCTGTACCGCGCCGGCTGCGGTGGCGCGTCCGGATGGCTTCGGCGGCTGGTCCTTCGAGCCAGCCGCAACCGGGCGGTGGCCCTGGGCAATCGGGTGTTCCTGCCGGAGCGATGCGATGGAGATCTGGGTGTGCTCGCGCACGAGCTGACCCATTGCGCTCAGTATCAGGCGTGGGGACCCGGGGTCTACTTCACCCGCGGCATGATCACCCAGCTGCGGGAGCTGATCCACCGCACCCTCAGGGTGGGCTCGAGTCCGTACTCATATCGAGAGAAACCGGGCAAGCCGTTCAGGTCCTATGGAATGGAGCAGCAGGCCCAGATGGTGGAGGATCGTTTCAGGCAGAGCGCCGGCGGCAATCACCCCATCCCATCTGCCTGATCCACCGTGTGGTGCTCCTCGGTATCAGGCATCTTGTCTTCCCACAGAGCCATCACGTTTCCGTCGGGGTCAGCCACCATGGCCATGATGCCCCAGGATTGCTGCGTCGGCTCGGTCGTGAATTTCACCCCGCGGTCGTGGAGCACCCCGCAGAAGTGCAGGAGGTCCGGCACGAACAGGGTGATTCCCGTGTGCCGGCCGACGAGGGACTTGGCTTCCGTATGCACCGCCGGATGCACGCTGAGATGGGTGTCGCCCTCCAGGAATTCCGCCCCGAAGGAGCCTTGTTTGGTCAGCGGCAGTCCCAGCTTGTCGCGATAGAACTCCACCGCGCGCGGAATATCGTTCACGAAAATGGCGATGCTGTGTAGAGACGGCATGGTCGGCGCGGTCATCGCGGGGCTCACTGCAAGAGGTCCAGGACCAGTTTCGCTACTATCACACCGAGTGCTACCGCGCCAATGACCAACAGGATGAGTACCCCGCCCAGGAGCAGGAGTGTCTTCCGGCTTCCAGCCCTGGCGGCTCGGGGTTGTCCCACATGGGCTTCCAGCAGCGCCATGTTCTTCAGGTTCGACTTCCATGCCACGTCAAAGAGATCGCCCAGGATCGGAACCCAGCCGACCACGGTGTCGAGGGCCACGTTGGCGATCATCCGGGTGACCACGGATCCTGGAGCGCCCAGGCGTGAGGCCTGAAGAATGATGTAGCTGGAGAAAAGCGCGCTCACTGCATCGCCCAGACCCGGCACCAGGCCAATCAGGGCGTCGAGACCGAAACGGTACCGGGTTCCCGGAATCGTAAATGCGTTGTCGAGCAGCCGGCTCATGCCGCGGAGCCGTTCCAGTTGCTTCGGCTGATAGCTGCCCACAGGGGGGGCTGACGTACGCTGGGCGACGGGATTTGTCATCACTGAATAGTAACGCTGACCGACCTCCAGGCGTGGCCGGTCGCAATGACTCAGAAGAACCGGCGGATAAGATAGAACACGAGGTTCAGAAGGACCGTAATCACGATCATCGACGCAAACGGGATGTACACCCGCACCGTATCTCGCTCGATCCGGATGTCTCCCGGTAGGCGGCCGAACCATCCGAAGCCTCCCCACGAGACCAGCAACCCCACCACCACGAGAGCGATTCCGAGCATGATCAGAAGGGAGCCTGCCGGCGATGGGCTCATTCCATCAGCCCTTGCCGAACGGCGTGGATATAATCGGTATAGGCCGGAACCCCACCGATGGCCCTGACATCAGAGGCAATCTGCCCGCGGTGGTAGGCGGAGTGGATGACGACGTGAGTGAGAATATCCTCGACCGTATTGGTCCAGACCTCTCCTTTCGAGTTCGTGTAAGGGATCTTCACCGTGAGGGACTCAGGGGCGTCCAGATACTCCGGCCACAGTCGGGACAGCTCATCGAGGCGCTCGCCACAGGCGTCCAGATCGAGCTCGGGCCAGACCGGGACGGTCTCCGGGCGCCGGCGCAGGCGCGCCATCCAGAGATATTCGGCGCTGATGATATGGGCCAGCCACCGTAGGCTCTTTGGCGGCGCACTCTCCTTCAGCGAGCGCAGCGTTTCCCGATTGGCCCACACGTCATAGCGAAGAAGATTTCGCAGCTGCCGCATCACTCCACCCTCACGGGGATGGCCGAACCGTAGGCAGCGCGAAAGTTCCGGCGCATTCCTGCCAGCCCGGGGCGCTCGAGCGGCGTATCTCCGAATCGGTCGCTGAACTCCTCCTCTGTCATACGCTCGAAGAAGTCCGACTCGGCTCCGCTCAGCGCGGCACTGGGCTGAAACTCGGGAGCACTGGTCGGCTGGGCAAAGCGCTGATTCCAGGGACATACGTCGTTGCAGATATCACACCCGAAGGCGTAACCCTGAAACCGCTCGGCCAGCTCGTCCGCAATGGGTCCCTTCTGCTCGATGGTGAGGTACGATATGCAGCGCGTGGCGTCGAGCAGTCTCGGCTCCACCAGGGCGCCGGTGGGGCAGGCATCGAGGCAGCGAGTGCAGCTACCACAGCGATCCATCTCCAAGGGCTCATCGACCTCGAGCGCGAGGTCGGTGAACACGGAACCGATGAAGAAGAACGATCCAGCGTCCGGCCGGATGAGCATGGTGTTCTTGCCGATCCATCCCAGGCCGGCCCGCTGAGCCAGCTCCCGCTCGGGCACGGGCCCGGCATCCACGAAGCTACGGCTCAGCCGGGCCCCGCTGGCCCGAAGGAACTCAGCCAGCTGGTTCAGGCGCTCTCCTGTAGCCCGGTGATAGTCCCGGCCTCGTGCATATCTCGCGATGCGGGGGGCGGCTGATTCGTCCGCACCATCCGCCGTGTAGTAATTGTCGAGCACCACCACCACGGCACGCGCCTCGGGAACAATCCCCCGAGGATCCTTGCGACGCGCCGCCTGCCGGTGGAGATAGCGCATCGTGCCGGCATATCCCTTGGCGAGCCAGGCGTCGAGACGGTCGGCGTGCGCGGTCGGGCCCGGGTGGGTGATGCCGCAGGCGAGGAATCCGAGCTCGCGCGCGCGCGCCTTGACCACCTCGCTGAGACTCACGGGCACCCCGTCTGGACGCCCGCGCTGGAGCCGGGCTCGACCTCAGTCATGATGAGCCGGGCGCCCCGACCGTAGGTCACATACGACCACGCCCACTGGATCATCACCAGAATCCGGTTGCGGAACCCGATCAGGAAGAAGATGTGAACAAAGGTCCAGACCAGCCACGCCAGAAAACCGGCGAAGTGCAGCTTCCAGATGTCCGCCACCGCTCGTCCCCGGCCGATGACGGCAAGCTGCCCCTTATCCCAATAGCTGAAGGCACGTCGGGGCTGCCGGAGGAGATCGCCCTGGATGGTGCGTGCCGTGTACTGGCCCATCTGAATTGCCACCGGGCAAATGCCCGGTAATGGGCCGCCATTCTGGTGGTTGAAGAATGCCGCATCTCCTAGCACGAACACCTCAGGATGCCCGGGGATGGTGCAGTCCGGCTCGACGATGGCCCGGCCCGCACTGTCCAGCGGCGTACCGAGACACTTGAGAATCGGGCTGGCGACATTGCCCGCGGCCCAGATGACTGTCTGGCTTGGAATGGTCCATCCTGCCGCCGCTACCGAGCCCGGCCGGATGTCGGTGACGAGCGTCTCGGTACGCACCTCGACCCCGAGCCGGCGCAGCTCGTGCTTGGCCTTGTCGCCGAGACTCGACGGGTACGAGGGCAACAGCCGGAGTCCGCCCTCCAGCAACAGCACCGTCGCTTCACCCGGGTCTATGTGCCGGAAGTCGCGCCGGAGCGCGTAACGCCGGAGCTCGGCCAGTGCTCCCGCCGTTTCCACCCCGGTGGGTCCGCCGCCCACCACCACAAACGTCAGGAGCGCATGGCGGCGCACCGGGTCGGGCTCGCGTTCGGCCTGCTCGAAGGCAAGGAGCACCCGCTGCCGGATGGTGACCGCGTCCTCGATGCTCTTGAGCCCGGGCGCAATTTTCTCCCACTCGTCACGACCAAAGTAGGAATGCCGGGCGCCGGTGGCGATGACCAGGTAATCGTAGGTCAGCTCTCCGCCATCCGTGAATATCACCCGCCGGGCCGCGGGGTCGATGGTCCAGACCTCGGCGAGGATCACCTCGGCGTTAGACTGGTTCCGGAGCACCGACCGGATCGGCGCGGCAATGTCGCTCGGATTCAGCGCGGCCGTAGCGACCTGGTAGAGCATGGGTTGAAAGAGGTGATGGTTCCTGCGATCGACCACGGTGACTCGCACCAGGGCGCGCTTGAGCCCGCGGGCGGCATACAGTCCCGCGAAGCCGCCGCCGAGTATCAGGACGTGGGGCTTCATAGGCCCATGGTCTGGCGGCGCCACCGCGCAAAGCGGATGACATCCTCCAGCGGAGGGACGGCGTCCTCGTCGGCATATGCGGTGTACATCCGCCAGCGGAGGTAGGTGCGGTCCGGAAGCGGCAGGTACGGCGCTCGGGTCCACCAGCGTCGTGCGCGAAACGCCCAGGCCGTCCGCAACAGGTCCAACCCGAGGCGCGGGCTCAGGAGCCCTCGCCCCGCAAGCCGCCCCGCAAGTGACAGCCAGGAGTGGGACATGGGCCAAGTATAACGGTATATTCCGCCTCTTATGACACTGACGGCGATCCATGACAAATAGCCCGTACCGGACGATGGACGACCACAAGCGTCCAACCGAAGACGAGACCCTTCTCGAGGGGCCGCAGCCGAGGTCACGCCACGATAAAGAACAGCTCCTGGTCTCCGATCCCTGGCGCGTGCTTCGGATCATGGGGGAGTTCGTCTGGGGATTCGACAACCTGGCGGACGTCCGGGACGGGGTCTCGATCTTCGGCTCGGCTCGCACCAAGCCCGATGACCCCCACTACGCCGCCGCCGTCGAGACCGCACGGCTTCTGGCACAGGCCGGCATCCCGGTGATCACGGGTGGGGGCCCGGGCATCATGGAGGCCGCCAACCGGGGAGCGCTGGACGGGGGTGGCCTCTCGATCGGCTGCAACATCGAGCTGCCCTTCGAGCAGGGCTCAAACACCTATCTCACCCGCAGCCTCAACTTCAAGTTTTTCTTCGTGCGCAAGACCATGTTCGTTAAGTACGCCACCGCCTTCATCGTGTTTCCCGGCGGGTATGGAACGCTCGACGAGCTATTCGAGGCGCTCACGCTCATTCAGACCGGAAAGGTCAAGGATTTTCCGGTGATTCTGTTTGGCCGGGAGTATTGGAAGGGTCTGACCGAATGGCTCAGCAAGACGGTCGCGGCGGAGGGGAAAGTCGACGCCAGGGATCTCGTGTTGTTCAAGGTCACCGATGACCCTGTCGAGGCCACCCGCCTCGTGATCCAGGCACGGGAGAGGCGGTGACCCGCCCGTCGGCCAAGTACCTGCGCGGCCAGCGCATCGATCCCCGGGCCACGACCGGGGAGGAAACCGTCGCGGAGCTGATCGACAATGCCTTCCTGGCCTATAACGCCGGCCGGCTCAGGGAGGGCTGCCAGCTCTTTACCCAACGTATGCTCGAGTCCGACGTCACGGTCGGGATGACGCTGACCGGCGCCATGACGCCGGCCGGGCTCGGCATGAGCTGCCTGATTCCGCTGATGGAGTGGGGATTCGTCGACTGGATCATCTCGACCGGTGCCAATCTCTACCACGACGCGCACTTCGCGCTCGGGCTCGCCATGCACCGGGGCAGCCCGACCGCCGACGACGTCGAGCTGCGCGACAAGGGCGTGGTCCGGATCTACGACATCTTCTTCGACTACAGCGTGCTGCTCTCCACCGACGCGTTCATCCGGGAGGTATCGGCGAGAGAGGAGTTCCAGCGGCCGATGAGCACCGCGGAATACCATTACCTGCTCGGCGGCTATGTCCGCGAGCGTGAACGGGCCCTCGGGCTCTCCCGCCGCTCGGTCCTGTCTGCGGCGCACGAGCTCGAGGTGCCCATCTACACCAGCTCGCCGGGAGACAGCTCCATCGGCATGAACGTGGCGGAACAGGCCCTGGCCGGTAGCAAGCTCCGGTTCGATGTCAGCGCGGACGTGAACGAGACGGCCAGCATCGTGCTCGAGGCAAAGCGGTCCGGCGGCAAGAGCGGCGTGCTGATCGTGGGAGGTGGAAGGCCGAAGAACTTCATGCTGCAGACCGAGCCGCAGATCCAGGAGGTGCTGGGCATCGACGAGCGGGGGCACGATTTCTTCTTGCAGATGACCGACGCGCGCCCCGACACCGGAGGGCTATCGGGGGCGACGCCCGCAGAGGCAGTGAGCTGGGGGAAGATCGACCCCGATCAGTTGCCCGGCACGGTGGTGGTCTATACCGACAGCTCGATCGCCCTGCCGCTGCTCACCGCGTATGCTCGCGAGCGCAGTGACGTCCGGCCTTTAAAGCGACTCTACGCCCGGCGCAAAGCCATGATGGAGCGGCTGGTCAAGGAGTATCGGGCGGCGCGGGAGTTCAGGGATCAGAGGGCGGACGAGTCTGTCGCAGGGGGAAGTAAGACCTTAGAGCAGGGTCAAGGGTCCAAGGTCAAGAGTCAAAAGTCTAAAGTCTAAAGTCTAAAGTATGGTGTTCGGTCACCCGGTCACTAGACTCTAAACCTCTTTCATCTCGCATTCTTATACATCAACTCCATCAGCTCCTCGTACATCGCCTCCGCCTTCTCCGGATCCCCCGAGCTGATCGCCTCCGTGGCGCAGTGCTTGAGGTGACTGTGCAGCATAGCCCTGCCGGCACCGCGTAGCGCTTCCTGAACCGAAGACAGCTGCATCAGCACGTCGGCGCAGTAGCGCTCATCCTCGATCATCTTCTGAACTCCACGCACCTGCCCCTCGATCCGCTTGAGCCGGCTCAGGATCGCGTGCTTGGCCTCCGGATCAACGGACGTGGTGTGCGTCCCGTCTTCCGAGCGGCCACTGCAGGCACAAGGGGAGGTGGTTTCGGGCGACATGGGGTACTCCTTAGTTGAACTGCGTGTTCACGCTGTACCTGCGAAGTCGCAGGCTATTCGACACTACGCTGACCGAGCTGGCCGCCATCGCCGCCGCCGCCACGGCCGGAGTGAGCAGCAGGCCCAAGGCTGGATAGAGCGCACCGGCCGCGATCGGGATGCCGATGACGTTGTAGAAGAAGGCCCAGAACAGATTTTGGCGAATGACCCGCATGGTCCGGCGCGACAATGCGATGGCATCTACCACTCCCAGCAGATCGCTCCGCATGAGGACGATGTCCGCGGCCTCCACCGCCACGTCCACTCCCGTCCCCATTGCGATACCGATATCCGCCTGCGCCAGCGCCGGCGCGTCGTTCAATCCGTCACCCACCACGGCGACCGCCTTGCCCTGAGCCTGAATCCGCCGGACCTCCTCCAACTTTTGCCCCGGCAACACGCCAGCGATCACCCGCTCGACGCCGACCGCCTGCCCCACCGCCTCGGCGGTCCGGCGATTGTCGCCGGTGAGCAGGACGATGTCCAATCCCAGGCGCTCGAGCCGGGCAATCGCCTCCCGGCTGGTGGGCCGGATCGGGTCGGCCACGGCGATCAGGGCGGCGGCCCGGCCGTCTACCGCCACGTAGACCGTGGTCTGCCCCTCGGCCGCGAGCGCATCCGCGCGAGAGCCCAGGGGTGCCGGATCAACGCCGAGCTCGTGCATCAGTGCCGCATTCCCCACCGCCACCCGCCGGCCGTGGACCATGCCGAGCACGCCCTTCCCGGTCAGGGTCTCGAACTCGACGACGTCCTCGAGCGGGAGGTTGAGTCGGGCCGCTTCCGTCACGATCGCTTCGCCCAATGGGTGCTCGCTCAGCCGCTCGACCGAAGCTGCGAGCTGAAGCGCGCGCGTCTCATCGAGGTCGGACCCATCTCCGCTTGCGAGCTGCACCGAGCGGACCGCCGGACGACCTTCGGTTATCGTTCCGGTCTTGTCGAGGACGACCACGTCGATGCGACCGGTACGCTCCAGCACCTCGCCTCGCTTGATCAGCACGCCCAGCTCGGCCCCGCGGCCGGTCGAGACCATGACGGCCGTCGGCACCGCCAGACCCATGGCACAGGGGCAGGCGATAATCAGGACGGTCACGGCAGCCACCAGCCCGCGGAGGTAGGCGGGCGAAGGACCGAAATAGAACCAGACCACGAAGGTGGCAATCGCGATCGAGATCACGATTGGAACAAAGACCGACGAGATCCGATCGGCGAGCCGCTGGATCGGCGCCTTGGAGCCTTGAGCCTCCTGCACCAGTCGAATGATCTGGGAGAGGACGGTGTCCTGCCCCACCCGGGCAACCCGGAAATGAAACGCCCCGTTCCGGTTGAGCGTGGCGCCGATGACCCGATCGCCGGGACCCCGAGCCACCGGCACCGGCTCGCCGGTGAGCATCGACTCGTCTACATAGCTGGTGCCTTCGAGAATCACTCCGTCGGCGGGAATCTTTTCACCCGGGCGCACCACGACTTCATCGCCCTCTCGGAGCTGGTCCAGCGAGATCTCCGTCTCCGCGCCGTCGCGGAGGACGCGTGCGGTGGAAGGCCGAAGGCCGATGAGGCGGCGGAGCGCTCCCGAAGTCCGCCCCTTGGCTCGAGCCTCCAACAGATTTCCCAGCAGAACCAGCGCAATGATCCAGGTGACGGCCTCGTAATAGACCTGCGGCTCGACTCCGCGGGCCGAGAGCCAGTCGTCCGCCAGCGTAACCCCCAGGCTGAAGAGAAACGCGGCTCCGGTTCCGATGGCGATCAGGGTATTCATGTCCGCACTGCGGTGGCGGAATGCGGACCACGCGCGAGTGTAGAAATGCCGTCCGGCCCACCCAACCACCGGCAGCGTGAGCGCCAGCAGCAGGTAGCGCCAGGTATCGGCGGAGACTCGATCGATTCCGGGCGCCAGCTGCCGCATCCCTCCCACCAGCGGCATCATGAGCCGCATGAGCGGATCCGACATCGAGCCCGGCACGAGGGCGGCGAGGGGCATGCTGAGGAGCATGGTGAGCACCGCCGCCCCGATACTCACGGCGACTTTGCGGCGAAGATCTGCGATCTCCTCCTCACGGACGTGGTCCTGGGTCTTGAGCAGCCGTTCGGCGGACTCGCCTTCCCGAGGGAGGTCCGCTCCATAGCCGGTTGCGCGAATCGCATCGACCAGTCGCTCAGGACTGGTCGCGACCGAGTCGAAGTCGACGGTAGCCGAGCCCGTCATCAGATTGACACTCGCCGAGCTCACACCCCGGGTCCGCTCCAGGGTGCGCTGCACCCTGGCGCTGCAGGCAGCGCAGGTCATGCCCGAAACCGGAATCGTCGCAGAGTCAGTAGTCATGCCAACTCGGCCCCGCCATCGTTGGGCGATGCGGCCGTAGCGGTGTATCCCGCGTCGGCAATCAGGCTTTCGATTGCCGCCGGGTCGGTGATCTGCTCGTCATAGTTCACAACTGCCCGTCCCATGCGAAGGGATTCGAGCTGAACGCCCGGCTTCGATGCCAGGGCCTCGTTGACGGCGTGCAAGCAGTGCCCGCAGCTCATGCCGGTGATGTGAAGAGTGATTTGCCGCATGGAAAGCTTTTCCCTTTACTGTTCCGCCAGCATCATAGTATAGGGGGTGGGGGTATGTCAAGTGCTTGGGTCCTATTGCGCTGCGGTGGCAGCAGCCTGCAAGAGACGCGGGCAGGACGCCACCGATGCTGCGCTTCGCTGCCGCAGGAGGGCCGGGCAGTCTTCGCAAGTTCCTAGCGCGACACCACTTGCGGGGTATGCCTGATGGGCATACCTCATGCCTTAACCGCACGATATGGACCTAGGGGCATCGGCTGAAACGGCGGACGAACCACTCTCGATACTCGGGAGTGAGCCACTCGTTCCCATCCTTCAAGCCGATGAAGGGCAGGTCGATCCCGCAGCACTCGCCACCTGGCACCAGGCCTTATCCAACACTGCCGCTGTCGAAGTACCGCATGATCTGATGGGTTTGTGGCTCTACCCATCACAGGGCGGGATCGTGTTGCTGGGTCCTGCGGAACTCGCCGAGGATGATCTCGCGGTTCCGCTTCCTTCGCCCCATCTCAAGCCCGAGCAGCTCGCACTGGTGGAGGAGATCGTTCTTGACGCGGGGTACGGATCGGCCACCTGCCTTCCGATCCGCTTTGGAAAGCGGGACGTTGCACTGCTGTTGGTCGCCGATCTCAGGCCGGGGCGGTATGGGCCGGCCGAGCGAGTGGTACTGCAGTGCGTCGCCCAGCGGATCGCTCCGATGCTGGGGAGAATCGCGCGGCAGTGGACGCCGGTGGAGAGCACGTCCTCCCGGCAGCAGGAGCGAATCGCCGGGTTGCTTGAAGCGGTAGCGCAAGCTAATCGCGATGCCGGCACTCCGCAGCGGTTTCTGGCTGGCGTGGCTCGCGGGCTGGCCCCGTTACTGCCGCACGATCACGTCGAGCTGCTGGTACCGGACGCAACCGGAGACCAGTACCTCCGACTCGGCGATCATGCCGGCGGGCCGCTCTGGACCGATCCGTCGCTCATCATCAGTCGGGAACACCTCGACATCGCTGGCATCTTCGACTCCGACACCCGGCTGCTGGTGTCCGATACCTACGAGGATGCTCGCTGGCCCCGGGGTTTTCTCACGGCCTCGGAATCGAATGGAGCCGATGTGCGCTCCATCGTGGGGGCGCGGATGGGAATGGGAGGCCCGGCGCTGGCGTACCTCCTGGTCGGCAGTATCGGCCCCGAGCTCTACGGCGCGGACGATCTCGAGTTGCTGGTGCTGCTGGCCGGGTTGATCGCGCCGCAGGTGGCGGGTTTCCTCCGGCGGGCTGAACCGCCGAAGCCCGCCGACCCCCTGCAAGCCAAGCCGTTCGACCCCGCTCAGGACAGGCGGGCCGCACCAACGCCGGTGAGTCTTCCCCCCGCCCGCGATGGGTCGGCGGAGGCGGTCTTCCGCATTGCCAGCCTGTTGGCCACCACTTCGGATCCGGCAGCCGCCACCCGCCTGATCGCCGAAGAGGGCGCGAAACTCCTGCCCTTCGACAAATTGACTTTCGCGCTCCGGCTCATCGAGGGCGACCGGGTCATCCTGGTGCAGCCGGGCGAGCGGCGCGCGCTCCTCACCCTTCCATCGGTACCCGTCACCGGCACGGCGCTGGCCCGCGTGTTACAGGGTCAAGCGCCGCACGTCTTCGCCCAGGCTCAGGGAGAGAGCCGGTTGCTGGTACCCTTGCGGGTTGCGGGGACAGTGCCCGGCGTGCTGATCTTCAGCGCGGCGGCGGCCGCCGGTCTGGCGGAGTCGCACCTCGATGCCGCCCAGCGGCTGGCCGACATCGTTGCCGCCCACCTCGAGCTGGTTCGCCGTAGTGCCGCCGCTAAAAGTCACCCGGCCCAGCTCGATACTGGACGCAAGGCTTTACGAGCATTGCCCGCTACCCCACCGCGGTCCGGGGTGCGAGAGTAGAGGCACGCCGCCCCACTGCCCTCCGCAGCAGATAGGCTCCCAGCAACACCAATCCGAACATGCAGACCATGACCGGGCCGGTGGGCAGATCGTAGTGGAAGGACACCCACAGCCCCAGAGCCGAAGCGACGGTGCCGGCCAGCCAGGAGATTGCGGCCAGGGTGCCGTGACGCCTGGTAAACTGGAACGCGATCGCCGCCGGCACGACCAGGAAGGAAAATACCAGCAGGACTCCCGCGATCGGAACCGAGAAGGTGATCACAATGCCGAACGAGAGATAGAACCAGAAGTCCCACCACCGGATCCGCCAGCCTCTCGTGATGGCGGTCTCGGGCTCGAACGAGATCGTCAGGAAGCGCTTTCGCAAGACCCAGTGGAAGATCCCGACGAGGGCATAGATGGCCGCCAGTCGGATGATCGTCGGCCAGGTGACCCACAAGAGGCTCCCCACCAGAATGTCCTTGATCGCCTCCCCGCCTCGGGGCGTGCGATCCGCCACCAGGATCGCCGCGGCGGAAGCCATGACGAACACAACGCCGATGATGGCTTCCTGTGGCACCGGTCCCTTCTCGGTGCTGCGGGTGAGGGCAAACAGGGCCGCCCCGATGGTGGTAAAGCCGAGCGCGTAGAGAAACGATCCGGGTGAATCCGGCTGACTGCCCGCCAGGATGGCCACGGTAGAGCCAAGAGCCGCCATCTGGGCTAGTGAAAGGTCGACGAAAATCACTTCGCGGGCGATCACGTGCAGCCCGAGATACGAATGGATCGACACCAGCACCAGGCACGCCACCAATGGCGGCAGAAAGAGGCTCAGGTCCATTACGGCGCTCCAGTCTTCGTCGTCACATCGCGGAATCCAGCCGCAAGGCTGCTCACCCAGGTGTTGACCAGGTCGAAGTAGGTATCCACCCCCGGAGCGCCGGCGGTGTTCTCCGGCACGATGACGGCCTTGGCCCCGGTTCGCTCGGCCACCCGCTGGATCTGCTTGCGGTCGAAATAGTTGGAGGCGAAGAGCACGGGCACCTTGCGTTGCCGCATCAGCTGGATCACCTCCTGAACGTGTTTAGGCGTCGGCGGGATGCCCGGCTTGGCCTCGATGAAGGTGATGCATTCGATCCTGAACCGGCGGCTGAAGTAGGCCCATTCCTTGTGATAGCAGGCCATCTCCTTGCCCCGAAAGACCTCACCCTGCTTGAGCCAGCCACCCAGCTGGTCGGAAAGCGGCTTGCCCTGGTACTTCTGCCGGCCCAGGAAGTCCTGGAGCTTGTCGGTGCGCAGCAGCTCGAAGGCGGTGGCAGGAGTGAGGGCCGCCACCAGCGCCGGCCCCATGGTGGCATCGAGTACCTGGCTCTCGAAGGCCTTCTCCCGGCTCGCGAACACGGCCGAGTTTTCGGGTGAGACCCGCTGGAGGCCGGCCAGTATGTTGCGCGCGATGAAAATGCCATTCAGCGGATCGGTGTGAATGTGAGGATTCCCTTCCACATGGATGTCGCCGCCGGCGCGGCTTAACGAGGTGGGAACCTCGAGCAGATCGATGCCGCGATAGGCGGCGACATAGCCGGGGCCGCCTTCAATGATCTTCCGGTTGCCGGCGCGGTCTAGGAGGGCGGGCACCCAGAGCTCGAGGTCGAGCCCGGTGGTGACGAACAGGTCGGCGTCGCGCAGGATCTTCACGAAGCTGGGCTTCGGCTGCACGAAGTGGGGGTCCTCGTCTCCCTGGGCGATCGAGGTCACCGTGCCCCGGTCGCCCACGATCTCGCGAGCGATGGCGCCGTAGGTGGTCAGGCTGGTGACTATGCGAAGCGGCGGGGCCGCGGGGCCGCGGGGCAGCGTGGCAGCAGGTTGTCCAATGAGACCTGCAAGAAGGAGCAGTGATGTGAACATCATGAGTGTATTCCTTCAATCGTTCGGTTAGGTGTCGCTGTTGGCCGCCCCGCCGCCCCGCCCACCGCTGCCCCGCCCTCAATACGTCTCGTGTTTGTGCGGCCCCTTGGCCCAGACCGCCTGGAGCTTGAGGAGGTTTCGGCTGCCCTCGATATCCGCGTTGCGATGCTCGCCCTCCAGCCGGAGATACACGAACTCGCTCTGCCACCAGGTGATGCTGGGGACGATCCGCCATTCGGTGTCCGCCAGCCCGCGGGGCGCCTCGACGTAATCGTATCGCGCGCCGAAGACCCAGCGGCGGCTGGTACGCGCCTGAAGGTCCAGAAACGTTCCGTACCGATTGGTGGTCGTGCCCAGGTCGTCGGCGTGCAGGCGGTATCCCTCGGCCCGAAACGTGATGTCCCGGCGGGTTCCCGCTTCCGGGGGCCGATAGGTTACGCGGAAGTCGAGACCGACCACCCGGCTTCGGAGGTCGGCGCCGTCATTGTTTCCGCCCAGCCCGGTGACGCCGATCTGGGCGTACGTAGTACGGCTCAGCTGCCAGAAATTCTGCAGTCGCCCGAGGAACAGCAGGCGGCCGCCCCCGGCCAGGAGTGGGTCGCTCTCGGCGGTGGTGCCCTGCAGCCAGACCTCGTGCGTGGCCCCGCCGAGCGAGAATGGAAGAGTGGTGTAGAGGGAGAGGCCGACGCCCGCGAGCCCTTCCTCGGAGAGGAAGCGCTGGTAAACCAGCGGGTACTCGGTTTCCGGGAGGGCGTGACTGTGCCAGCGATTGAGGTCGCCGACCTGCTGACGGAACTTGCCCAAATCGAGCCTCAGGCGGCCGGGAAGCCCGGTCCAGTAGATGTATCCCTCTTCGATGCTCACACCCTCTTCCTCGGCGGCCAGGAAGATCTTGGTGTTGGAGTAGGGGTCGAGCGCCGATTGAAAGGCGAACTCGAACTCGCGCGCCACCGCGTTGACGCCCGGGTTTCCCTCCTGGGCCACGAGGTGCACGTCTCCGGTAGCGCTGATCTCAGGGTTGAGGAGGTTAGCCCCCCGGGGCGCGCCGGCCGGTTTCGCCGGCGTCTCGCCGGCCGGCGGCACTGTGTCCCCGGTCCCTCCGGCCGCCTCGGCCGCAGCCGCTCGGAGCGCGGCAAGGTCGTCGGTCGAGTCCGCTGGGTTGAGGAGCGCCTCGAGCGAGTCGATCCTGGCGGAAAGCGCGCCCACACTGCGGCGCAGCGAGTCCAGTGACGCGGGAGTCTGTCCCCAAACACGGGATGCTGCTCCCAGCCAGCAGACGGCCACGAGAATGGCCGTGCGAGCACGGAAGTTCATGTAGTCCTCCGATCGTGTGAGTGTCGCGCCGCGGGGCGCGGCGGATCAGACGGATCGGAAGGGGGGCGGGGCTCTGGATTGGGGTAGTGCGCTCTGGTCGGTGCAGGCCGGCTCAACGTGCCGGGCGCACCGGTGGGTGGGGCTGGAAACCGGCAGGAGCCGGGTGACACCGCTCAGGGTGGCCACTGCCCCCGAGCCGGACGCGGTACGGCCCAGACTACAGTGATCCGAGTGGGCAAGACATCCGCCCGCGGGCTCCACGTGGGACTGAGACCGGTCGAGCTCGGTAGCGCCGTGGTGGTACACCAGGGCATCCAGGCTGGGCAGGCTGGTGCCGGCGGACAGGAAGACTGCCAGGAGGAGGAACGCCTTGGCCTGGCGGAGGAGCGGCCGCCAGGGGGAGACCGAGCGATGCATGGACTGGAGTATACTCATCCGCGCTCGAGTGTGGCGGTCCGCCGTACCGGGCCGTCGGCCGGAAGCAGGAACCAGAAGGCCGCTCCCTTACCATAGATAGAGTCTGCCCCGATGGCCCCGCCATGCATCTCCACGAACTTCTTGCAGAGGGCGAGCCCCAGTCCGGTGCCTTGAGCCCGCCGGCTGGAGGAGCTGTCCACCTGACTGAACTCCTGGAACAGCTTGGGCATGTCCTCGCGCTTGATCCCGATGCCTTCATCGGTCACCGAGACCCAGACGACATCCTGGGGGACCAGGCGGGACTGGTCGCCCGCGCGCTCGGCTGGTTGTTTGAGCTTGGCGCGGGTACGCACGGCGGCCAGCGAGATCTTTCCCTCTTCACCAGTGAACTTGGAGGCGTTGGACAGGAGATTGAAGAGGATCTGACGGATCCGGCCACCGTCGGCGACGATCATGAGCGGCGCGGTATCGAGGTTGATGGTGCATTCCTGGCGCTTCGCGGTGCGCAGGCTCGCGGTATCCGCCACCGCATCCACGATGGCCTCGCGGAGATCGGTCGCCGTCAGCGACAGCGTCATCCTGCCGGCTTCGATCTTGGACAGATCGAGGGCGCTGTTGATCAGGGTGAGCAGGTGCTTCCCGTTGCGCAGCACGGCTTCGGTGAATTCCCGGTGTTGCGGATTGAGCTCGCCGGTGCTGCCTTCCAGGGTCAGATCGGAGAACCCGATGATCGCGTTCAGGGGCGTGCGCAGCTCGTGCGACATATTGGCGAGGAACTCGTTCTTGAGCACGGTGACCCGCTGAAGCTCCTGGTTCTTGGTCCTGAGGGCGAGCTCGTTGCGCCGGCTGTCCTCCAGCACGGAGGCGCGGTCGAGGCCCACGACCACCTGGTCGCCCAGGATCTGGAGCAGTTGCAGGTCGTGGTCGTCGAAGGGCAGGCCATCCCGCCGGTTGTACACACTCACCGTGCCGACCGTGAAGTTGGCCGAGCGCAGGGGGACGATGGCCGTGGTCTTGAGCGGAACCTGGAAGCCCGGAGGATTGTAGCTCCGTGGATCGGTGGCCATGTCATCCGAGATGAGCGGCTTATCGTGATTGACGGCCCAGCCCAGCAGGGAGTCCTCGGCCGGAATGAGCAGTCCGACGGCGGGCTCCAGCGCTCCACACGCGGCCGTGACGCGGAGGAACCGTCCCTCTTCGACCACCAGCGTCACCGCCGCGCTTTCGGCCTCGAGCAGCTCGGCCGCCGTCTTCGCCACCTCCTTGACCAGGCTCTCCAGGTCGGCACCGGCGAGCAGAGTGCTGGCCAGGTGGCGGAGCCGCTCCAGCTCCCGGTTCCGCCGATCCGACTGTTGCAGTGCCCGCGTGAGCGAGTTCTTCTGCGCCTCGGACAGCTCTCTCATGTGACGGAAGGTCACCAGCGTCAGGAGCGTGGCCACCGACGTCAGCAGGAGGCCCACGCCATCGTTCTGACGGAACAGCCACAGCCCGAGCCAGGCAATGATGATCGCCACGCCGGCGATGGAGCCGCTGTAGGACAGCCGCCGCCAGTGGCGCTCTAGCCGGGCCGAGACCCGGCGGAGGGGACGGAACGATCCGGCGGTCAACTGTCGTCCGCCGTGAGAATTTCGTGGAACACGGTCTCGCCGGTGCGCAACATCCGGCTCAGGTAGGGGCGGCAGAGCCCGCACTGGGCTCCGCACCCGGTCTGGCGAACCAGCTCAGCCAGGTCCCAGCCGGATGCAGTGGCCAGAGGAAGCAACTCCCCGAACGGGGTTGCCTTGCAGATGCAGCGGGAAACGACCACCGACGTCGAACCACTGGTCAACGACCGCCTCCGGGAACGCCCTAAGGGTTGGTGGGCCGGATATCCAGCTCGCTCACCAGGGCCCGGTCCGGCAGCGTGAGCGCGTGGAGGATGCTCGCCGCGACGTCTTCGGGCTGGAGGATGCGACTCGGCTCCGACTTGAGCATCGGCTGGTCGCGCAACAAACTGGTGTCCACCGACCCGGGACAGATGGCGATGACCCGGACATTGTCCTTCCGCACCTCCAGCATGAGGGAGCGGCTGAAGCCCAGCACCGCGTGCTTGGACGCGGTATAGGCGGTGCCGCCGGCAAATCCGTTCCGCCCGGCCAGGCTGGCCACATTGACGATCGCTCCCCGCTTGCGGCTCCGCATGGCGGGAAGCACGGCCCGGGTCACCAGGAAGAGGCTCCGGACGTTGGTGCCCATGGTGGTGTCCCACTCCTCCAGCGTCAGCTCCTCGAACGGCTTGGCGATCAGCACGCCGGCGTTGTTCACCAGCACGTCGATCGGGCCGAGGGCCTGGGTCACCTGGTCGACCATGCGGGCCGCCTGGTCCGGTAGGCCTACGTCGGCCGGCGCTCCCGCCGCTTCGATGCCCTCCTGCCGCAGGTCTTCGAGCAGCGCGCGCACCTTGGGCTCGGTGCGGGCGCACACCCCGACCTTGTAACCGGCCCGGCCCAGCGCGAACGCGGTGGCTCGGCCGATGCCCTCCGTTGCCCCCGTGATCAATGCGGTTGTGGTCACATGGTGAACGGTAAACGGTAAACGGTGAACGGGAAGCGGCGAGCGGGCATTCGGGCTAACGCGTCATCCCTCGCTGCGCTCGGGATGACTCGCTGGCCCCACTCACGCTGTTTGTTCCCCGCTTACTTTTAAAGGATGTCCCTGCCCCTGCAGCACCCCGTCATTCGCGGCAACGGCCGCGGCCGGCCGCCCACCGATCCCAAGGTCTCCTGGGGCGAGCGGCTGCAGGCCCTGAGGCACCTGCCCAAGCTGCTCCGGATGGTGTGGGAGACCAATCCGGCCTACGTCATCGGGATCCTGGTGCTCCGGGTGGCGCGGTCTGCGGTCCCGCTGGCGGTGCTCTGGGTGGGCAAGCTCATCGTGGACGAGGTGGTGCACGCTATCGCCGTCGCCCAGACGGGGCAGCCGGTGCCGTGGACCCGGTTGGCCGTCCTGCTGGGGATCGAGCTGGCCATCGCGCTGGTGGGTGAGGGGCTGAGCCGGGTGTCGGCCCTGCTCGAGAGCCTGGTGGGCGACCTGTTCGCCAATCGCACCAGCGTCCAGTTAATGAAACACGCCGCCTCCCTCGACCTGGAGCAGTTCGAGAACGCCGAGATCTACGACAAG
>JBKJZM010000168.1:0-3400 GCA_046715295.1 Gemmatimonadales bacterium
CAGCAACATGGAGACCGGGCGGCCGCTGGCCGACATCCGGGACCGGGTACTCTCCGCCAATGCGTATCTGGGGATGGGCCCGATCGTGGAGGCGCTCAAGGGCGGGGCCGACGTCGTGATCACCGGACGGGTGACCGACACCGGGCTCACGCTCGGTCCGATCTTCCACGAGTTCGGCTGGCCTACGGAAGACTGGGACAAGGTGGCCGCCGGCACCGTGGCCGGTCACATCATCGAATGCGGCGCCCAGTGCTCCGGCGGCAACCTCCTCAAGGACTGGCGGTCGGTGAAGGGCCTGGGCAACCCGGGGTTTCCCATCGTCGAAGCGTCTCCGGACGGCAGCTTCGTGGTGACGAAGCACCCCGGCACCGGGGGTGTCGTCTCGGTCGCGTCGGTCAGCGAGCAGCTGGTCTACGAGATGGGTGATCCACATGCGTACATCACGCCGGACGGCGTCGCCGACTTCACGACCATTCAGCTGAAACCGGCCGGGCGCGATCGCGTGCGGGTCAGCGGGATCCGCGGCGGCCCCCGCACCCCGATGCTCAAGGTGTCGGTGGCCTACTTCTACGGCTACAAGGCGGTGGGGACGCTGGTGTATTCCTGGCCCGAAGCCTACGACAAGGCGCGCGCGGCCGACCGCATCCTCCGCGAGCGGCTGAAGGACCTGGGGCTCGAGTTCGAGCAGATCCTGACCGAATTCGTGGGAGCCAATGCGACCCATGGGGCGCTCAGCGGGCCCCCCGATCCGGAGGCACCGGAGATTCAGCTTCGCGTCGGTGTGCGCGCGCGAGAGAAGGCTCCGGTCGAGCGGTTCACCCGGGAGATCGCGCCGCTGGTGTTGACCGGACCACCCAGTGTCACCGGATTTGCGGGTGGTCGTCCTGCGGTCGAAGAAGTCGTGGCCTACTGGCCGGCGCTGATCGATCGCAAGCAAGTCGAGCCAGGCGTCAAGGTTGAGATTCTCAGCGCGTAGCTCGATGCACGGCGCGGTGCGAGCCTCGCCTTCGGACAAAAGAACGCAGTCCTTCGGCGAGGTCTCCGCACCGCTCGGGCCATGATGTGAGTGGAGACCGCGTTCTGCGGAGGCAGCAAGGGAGAAGCAATGCTTAAGAAACCAGCGAAGCGAAAAAATGCGCGGGTTCGCCTGTCCACCCGTCCATCCGTCCAGCTCCGCTGGCTCGCCCATGCACGCTCGGGCGACAAGGGCGACACCGCCAACGTGGGCCTGATCGCGCTGGAGCCTGAGTACTACCCGGTCTTGCAGCGAGAAGTCACCGTCGCCCGGGTGGCCCGGCACTTCAAGGGGATGGTGACTGGGGTGGAGCGATTCGAGCTGCCCAACCTCAACGCGCTGAACTTTCTGCTGCACGGGGCACTCGACGGGGGCGGGACCATTTCTCTCAAGACCGACGCCCAGGGTAAGGTTTACTCCACGGCGCTGCTCCGGATGGAGATACCGGTTCCCCCGGCGCTGGCCCGGCAGATGAAGCCGGCGGCACCGAAGTGACCGCCGAGCCACTCGTCATCACGTCGCTCGAGAACGGCGTTTTCGGCATCACGCTGAATCGCCCGGACAAGCGGAACGCCCTCAGCTCCGAAATGATCGAGCTTCTGCATCAAGCACTCGGACGGGCCGATCTCGACAGCGGTGCGCGAGCGGTGCTGATCCGCGGGGCAGGGAAGGACTTCTGTGCCGGCGCCGACCTGGACGAGCTGCTCGCCTCGGCCGACAGCTCCGCGGATGAGAACACAGCCTCTGCCCTCCGGCTCGGCACCCTGTTCGAGGCGATCCGAAGGCTTCCCAAGCCGGTGATTGCCCTGGTGCAGGGGCGAGCACTGGCGGGCGGCGCCGGCTTGGCAACAGCGTGCGACCTCGTGCTGGTCTCCAAGAGTGCTCAGCTGGGATATCCCGAGATCCAGCGGGGCTTCGTGCCTGCCATGGTCACCACGCTGCTCCGGCGGCTCACGGGTGAGAAGATGGCGCTGGACCTGATTCTCACAGGGCGGGTGCTGAGCGCCGATGAGGCGCGCGCGGCGGGCCTGGTCAGTCGGGTCGTGCCGGACGCCGATCTCGAGCGCGAAGGCGCCGAGCTGTCGGCCCGCCTTGTCGCTTCGAGCGGGTCGGCCCTGGCGCTCACCAAGCGACTCTTTTACGAGCTCGATGGGAAAACCATGCACGAGGGCATCGAGCTGGGTGCCCGGGTAAACGCCGTGGCGAGAAGTACACCGGAGTTTCGTGAGGCGCTCGTGAGGTTTCTTCGGCCATGAAGTATCTGCGGCTGGGTCTGGCGCTCACCGGCTTCGTCCTGGCCCTCTTGGGTGTGGCTCTAAACGACTTACGCCTGGTTTGGGGGGCAATCGCGGTGCTCCTCAGTTCTCTCCTCATCCGGTTGGTCCTGCGCAACCGGTCGCATGGGAATTCCGGGCCTGAAGCCTGATTGTGACGCGGCTCACGGGTGGTCTCCCCAGGCAGCACTTACCTTGGCCTCATCCATCCGGAAGGCCGATACCTCGTACCAGGAGGAGATATGAGGGTTGTTTCGAAGAGCGTCTCAGCACTCGCGCTCGGAATGCTGCTCAGTGCACCCGCTGCGCGCGCGCAGGGTGCCGAGTTTTCGCTCGGTGGAGGAGCCTCCATTCCGCTGAGCACATTCGGGGACTTCGCCAAGACCGGCTTTAACGGTATGGTCGCCGTCTCCTTCGCTCCCAGCTCGTTCCCATTGGGAATCCAGATCGACGGCATGTACCAGCGTCTCAAGAATGAAGACATCATCCCTGGTGGTCGATCCAGCCAGATCCTTCAGGGCACCGGAAATCTGATCTACAAGTTCAAGACATCTGAAGAGAGCACCTTCCGTCCGTATCTGATCGGTGGAGCCGGCATTTACAACTTCAAGCAGGTTAGCGGCGACGATGTGGCGGGCCCGGGGGTCGGTAACACCGGCAGCACCGGCACCGATTTCGGTCTGAACGGTGGCGCCGGGTTCGACTTCAAGGCTGGTAGCATTGGCCTGTTCCTCGAGGGACGATTCCACAACGTGTTCAGCGATGGGGAAGATGTGAAGTTCATTCCAATCACCGTCGGCATCCGTCTCGGCGGGAACTAGCGGGAAGGTCGGGAAAGACGGGAAGGACGGAAAAGACGGTGAAGGTCTGAAGGAGCCCCGGCGCTTTTAGTCGGGGTTCTTTCATTGCCTTCCCGTCCTTTCATGCACCACCGCGCGGTCTTTCGGTCGGTAGCTAGCTGCAGGGTGACACATCTTCGGGCATGATCGATCACATGTCCGAGGCCCGCAGCCTCCTGCTCCATCACTTCGGCTACTCCAATTTCCGGCCGGCCCAAATACCCGTCATCCAATCCATCTTCGAAGGCCGGGACACCCTGGCGGTGCTGCCC
>JBKJZM010000169.1:0-8359 GCA_046715295.1 Gemmatimonadales bacterium
GCCTCGGCTGCCGCCGGCGGCGGAGCCGGCTTGGCCGCCTTGCGTCGTCCCTTCTTCGCGGCGGGCTCGTCCGAACTCCGCCGCTTCTCCCGCTCCCAGCGCACCCGGACCGCGGAGACCTGATCGCTCTCCAGGGCGGACAGGTGGCTGCGCACGAAGATGTTCATGTCCTTGAGCATGTTGAGAAGCTGCTCAGGCGCGACGCCGAACTCCGCTGCCAAATCGTGAACTCGAGTTTTGACCACTCATACCTCCATCAAGAGCGTATGGGCGCCAGCTGCACCATGCCGCTGGCCAACGCGCGGTCCCGTACGCCTACCGCCATCACCGGCGGTTTCCCCAACTGCGCGCCGATCGCTGCGGCGCTCGGTCCCGGCAGCAACGGCACTCCCTTGGCCGTGGCCAACCGGACCACCTTGTCAATGGCGCGCGGGCTGGCGTCCTCCGCCACCACGACGCACCAGCACTTCCCCGCTTGCAGCTCTTTTCTCACACCTTCCACTCCAACGACGACGCGGCGGCCCCGGTATCCCAGACCGATGAGGCCCAGCAGGCCCCTCATGCCTTCGGCCGGGATTCCTCGCCGCTATCCTCGTCCGTAAGCTCGGAGAGGAAGGCCATGAGCTGGTCGGCAGTTTCCGGCATCATTCCCGGAATCTTCGCGATGTCCTCCCGCTCGAGATCGAGAATGTCGTTGAGCATATTGTAGCCCGCGCTCTCCAGAATCCCGGTGAGGTCGGGCGACAACCCCTTCAGCTCGCTCAGGGGAACCTTGCCGGCCATTTCCTCCTCCGGCGGCAGCGGCGCGAACAGGGGACCCTCGCCCCCGCGCTCCAGCCACTCGCGGCTGGAGTAAAGGTCGATTTTCCAGCCGGTCAGCTCGGACGCCAGGCGGACGTTCTGCCCGTTGCGACCGATGGCCAGGGAGAGCTGGTCCTCGTCAACCACGGCCTGAATCGTCTTGGCTTCGGGATCGGAGAAGACCTTGGCCACGCGGGCGGGAGCGAGCGCCAGCCGGGCGAACCGCTCGGGGTCGGGCGACCACGGCACGATGTCGATTCGTTCGCCGCCGAGCTCGTTAACCACCGCCTGGACCCGCGATCCCTTGAGTCCGACACAGGCTCCCACGGGATCGATGGCGTCGTCGCGCGAGATCACGGCGACCTTGGTGCGGCTTCCCACTTCCCGGGCGATGGCCCGGATCTCAACCACCTGCTGCTGGATCTCGGGTACCTCGAGCTTGAAGAGCGCTTTCACGAAAAGCGGATCGCCCCGGGACAGGATGAGCCGCGGCCCCTTGGGGGTTTCCTCCAGCCGTTTGAGCACGGCGCGGATGGTGTCACCCTGATGAAAGTGCTCCCGATGGTTCTGCTCCCGGTAGGGTACGATCGCCTCAGCCTCGCGGAACTTGTTGAGCATGATCACCAGCTTGCCCCGCTCGATCTGCTGCACTTCACCGGAGAGCAGCTCCCCCACCTTGGAGGTGAACTCCTCCCGGATGCGGGCCCGCTCACCCTCCCGCACCCGCTGGATGATCCGCTGCTTCGCCGCCTGCACCGCCAACCGGCCGAACTCGACGAAAGGAACCTCCTCTTCGAGCATGTCCCCGAGCGCGAAGTCGGCGTCCTCGTATTGGGCCTCTTCCAGCGTGATCTGCCAGCTGGGATCCTCGACTACCTCAACCACCTGCCGGAGGCGCACGGCCTTGATGGTGCCCTGCAGCTCGTCTACGCTCAGCTCGAAGCGCACGTTCGGGCCGAACTTGCGCACCAGGGCGGCATGAATGCCGTCTCGCAGGAGCTCGAGCAGATCAGAGCGCTCGAGTTGTTTCGCCGTCGTCAGCTCGCGGAACGCGGCCAACATCTCAGCCGAACCAGCCATCAATTCACCCCCTACCCCGTTTACCGAGTATCTCCCAGTCGACCACCAACGCCGCATCCCGGATCGAGTCCAGCGCCACCGTCACCTCGGACCCGTCTTCCAGACGGAGCCGCACATGCTCGTCGTCCGGCACCGCCAGGATCTCCACCCGTGGCTTTCCCGGGAGCGACCGCGTGCGCACTCGCGCGTATCGCCCCACAAACCGGCGCCAGTGCTCGGGCCACCGCAACGGCCGCTCCAGCCCGGGCGACGAAACTTCCAGTACGTAACGCGGCCCGACCATCGCCCTCTGTTCCAGGAAGCTTTCGAGGGACCGGCTGATCACGGCACAGTCATCGGCCGTCACTCCCTGGCCAGGTCGGCTGTCCGGGCGGTCCACCCGTACCTGCAGGATGGGGCGCTGTGACGTTCCGGTTCGCCTGAGATCGACCAGCTCGAATCCGAGGCCGGCGATGTGATCGCGAATCGGTGGGAGAAGCGCGTCGGCAGACATCGGAAGAGTAAGAAAAAAAATGTGGGGGAACTCCCCCACATCGACAGTCGGCCCAAACCAGGCACCTTCCGGGACAGCCGCTAAATATTACTCGGGAATCAGGTTGGAGTCAATTATGGCGGGCCAGCATTCCTGCATACGCCACCATGCGACCATCGGTCCCCGCCGAGGCCCGGTGGCTGAAGAACGAGGTCCGGTCGTGGGCGGAACACCAACTGGAGCGCGTAACCTGATCGAGGCCCAGTTTCTCTGCCTGATCAGCCAGCCGCTCGCGCAGGTCCACGCGCCAGGGTCCCTCCCCGTCAACCGGCATTCCGCAGCCATGCATGACCTCAGAACCTACTTCATAGCATGTTCCGCAAATACCTACTCCGCAGTGCATTATGATATCAGACGGGGTGCATCCCGTCCTCCCTCTCAACTGCTCCACGCCCCGCCCAAGGATTCCGCCGGCGGTGCCGCGCCACCCAGCGTGGAGTAGAGCCACCCCTCGGCCAGGCACGACAAGGTACACCGGGACGCAATCGGCGATCGTCACGGTCAAGAGGACCCCGGGGGCTGTGCTGATCCAGCCATCGATCCCCTCGATCTGGATCCAGCCGCGGCCGGCATCGACGCTCATCACCTCGACGCCATGAACCTGGTTGCCGAGCACCACGGCGGTAAATTCAGGCAGCTGGCGGCGAAACACCCGCCACCGGCTCATCACCTCACCAACGGGTGCATCACCCCACAGACCGAGATCGAAACCGCGGCCGGGCTCGGACCCGCGGCCGGTGATGCCTGCGACGACTGCGTACTGCTCTCGCCAACCGGGGATCTCGAACCGGGGGACGGTTCCTGTGAGGGGGGTTTCGCGGAGTTGGAACGATGGTGACTCGCCTTCTGCTTTCCTGCCCCGCTGCCCTGCTGCCCCGCTGCCCCGCTTAGCCATCCACCCGCTCGATCTCCGCACCGAGGGCCCGCAGGCGCTCGTCGATCCGCTCGTACCCACGCTCGATCTGGCCCACGTTGTGAATGGTGCTTGAGCCTTCCGCGGCCAGCGCCGCAAGCAGCATGGCCATGCCGGCCCTGATATCCGGCGATTCCACGGTTCCGCCCTTCAGGGGCGAAGGCCCCGAGATGACGGCCCGGTGCGGGTCGCAAAGCACGATACGCGCACCCATCCCGATCAGCTTGTCAACGAAGAAGAGCCGCGATTCGAACATCTTCTCGAACACCAGCAGCATGCCGGAGCACTGGGTGGCGGTGACGATGGTGGTCGACATGACGTCTGCCGGAAACGCGGGCCAGGGACCGTCCTCCAGTTTCGGCACATGCCCACCCAGGTCGGGACGGATTCTCCGCTCCTGGCCTGAGCTCACGGTCAGCCGGTTTCCTTCGATCTTGGGACGAATGCCGAGCCGTTCGAACCCGAGTATGGTGCTCCGGAGATCTTCGTGGCGGACCGGTTCGATCACGATGTCGCTGTTGGTCACGGCCGCGAGGCCGATGAAGCTCCCGATCTCGATGTGATCCGGACCGATGGTGTAGGAGGTGCCGACCAGTGGCCGCCCACCCTCGATGGTATAGATGTTCGACCCGATCCCGCTGATCTCGGCACCCATGGAGGCGAGGCACCGCGCCAGATCCTGCACGTGGGGCTCGCACGCCGCGTTGCGCAGGACGGTGCGACCCTTGGCCATGACCGCCGCCATGAGCGCATTCTCGGTGCCGGTCACGCTCGGCTCGTCGAGGAAGATGTCGTCTCCGCGGAGCTCCTTGGCCTCGAGCTCGTAGCGATCGCCCACCATGACCGAGGCACCCAGGTGCTCGAGCGCGAGGAAGTGGGTGTCGACCCGGCGGCGCCCGATGACATCACCGCCGGGAGGCGGCAGGGTAACCGATCCAAAGCGGGCCAGCATGGGGCCGGCAAGCAGGATCGAGGCCCGGATCTTGGCGCAGAGCCCGGGATCGAGCGCCTTGGGCTTGACGCTGCGGGTATCCACCCGCACCGAGTGTTCTCCGCTCCATTCGGCCGAGGCCCCCAGATCCACCAGCAGCGCCAGCATGGTCTCGACGTCGCGGATGCGAGGGATGTTGTCCAAGTCGACGGGGCCGTCGGCCAGAATCGTGGCGGCGAGGATGGGCAGGGCGGCGTTCTTGTTACCGGCCGGGCGCACGGTTCCGCGAAGCGGGCGTCCACCTTGAACCAAAAAACGAGGAGGCATGGCCAAAGCTGATCTGACCGGTGAATCGCGTCAAGCGGAGGCCAGGGGGTTGCGGTCGTGACGCGACCCCTTTGTATTAGCCAGGGGCAGGTGCCCACCCATCCTTGGCCGTCGCGCGTCGGAGGTACTGATTATGTGGACACTGGCACTCTTGCAGGTCGGCCCCATGCCCGATTGGGTGGGACCGACTGTCGCCATCTCGCTGGCGCTGCTGGCGCTCTCCTTCTTCGGAATGGGCATTGCCGTGGCGATCGCGGCATTCAGATTGGCGGAACAGGCCAAAAAGGTGAGTGCGCTGGTGGACGGCCTGCAGGGCGACGTGGTCCGCACGCTCAAGGCCGTGCACAACCTGACAGAACAGGCGCAGGAGGTGATGGTTCTGGTGCGGCACGAAGCCGGCGCGTTCGCGCAGACCGGGCAGCGACTCCGGCGGAAAACGGTGCGCGCCGTAGATCGGATCGAGGCGAAGCTCGAGGATCTCGAGACGCTCTACGACGTGGTCCACGATGAGATCGAAGGCGGCGCGCTCGACCTTGCCGCCGCGTTACGGTCCCTCCGCGGGGGCAGCGGAATGCTCAAGCGGGTGCGTCGGATGCTGGTACCGAGCCGCTGATGACCTTTCCACGCCTCGCGCTCGCGCTGGTGAGCGTGGGGATTGTGTTGCTGGTGCTGCCGGAGCAGGTACACGCCTGGACCCCGGGCACCCACATCTACCTCGGCGAATCGGTTCTCGCCAACCTTCCCTATCTCCCGGCGGCGGCGGCCGACCTTCTCCGCGCCTATCCCTTCGACTTTCTCTACGGAAACATTGCGGCCGATTCGTCGATCGCCAAACACTATGCGCCCCTGGGCCGGCACTGCCACTACTGGCACGTCGGTCAGGAGATACACGACCTGGCGGCTACCGACGCGTTACGCGCCTTCGGCCTGGGTTACCTGAGCCACCTCGCCGCCGATACCGTGGCCCACAACTACTTCGTGCCCCGCCAACTGATGCTCACCAGCAGCACGGCCGCCGTCGGGCACTCCTATTGGGAGACCAGGATCGAGGCCCACCTGGGCGACGCATACGCCAAGGTAGCGAAGGACGTGATCCTGCTGGACCACGCCCCTGCCGACGCGCATCTCGATCGCATCATCGCGCCGACGATTTTCAGCGTGCGTACCAACCGGCGGCTGTTTCGGGGCATGGTGCACCTGACGGAAACCACCAGCTGGCAGCGGGCGAGCCAGGTGGCCCGAGAATACAGCCGCTGGCCCCTGACCGACGTGGACGTTGAGCGTCATCTGGGCCTCTCGTTCGATTTCATCATGGAGCTCCTCGCCGAGTCGGTGCCTTCTGCCCGGCACCTCGACCCTTCGGGCGAGCGGCCGTTGAAGACAGCAAAGGAGATGCGTCGCCTGGTCCTCCGAGACGCCGGCAGGCGCGACATCGCCCGGCTGCAGAACGCCGCAGACGAGCACTTTGGCCTCCCCGAGTGCCCGCTGGTCTACTGGGCCAAGATCGCGCGGAAGCTTCCGTGGCGCGCGGCCGAAGGGACCGCTCCGTCCCCTACCCGTCTCGTCAGCGGCGACCGCTGAGCACCGCGCACTTCGCTGATCCAGCTCGCTTTCCGATGATTCTGCTCCGTTTCGCCACCGGGTTTACGGCGGTCGGTGCGCTGCTGTGTCCTTTCCGCACCGCTCTGGGACAGGACTCCATTCCCCGCCTGACCCTCTCGTCGGATCCTTCCCCACTCACCGATGGTGCCCTGGGCTGGCTTCTGGTGAGCCCGAGCGGCTGGGACAGCGTCACCGGGGGAAAGGCTGGAGACGAGCCACTCTACCTCGAGCCATCGGGCATCGGGCAGTACCGGGCCATAGTTGCCGTGCCCGTCGAGAGCAGCGATTCGCTGCGGGTCTCGGTGTTTCTGGCTCGGGAGGGTCGAGTCGACACTGTGGCCGGAGTCGTAACCGTGCGCCAGGCCGGGTATCCCCGTGAAGTGCTCGCCGTGGCCCCGAAGTTCGCCAAACCCGATAGTGCGGCGGCGGCCCGTGTCCGGCGGGAGAACGCCCGGAGCAGGCAGGTCTCCATCGCCTCGCAAAATCATCCACGTCTGTGGCATGGGCCGTTCCAGCTACCACGAGCAACGCGGATCACGAGCGCCTTCGGAGCCGCGCGCGTGTACAACGGTGAAGTGAGGAGCCGTCATCTGGGAACGGACTTCGCCGGGGCCGTGGGTACGCCGGTGCTGGCGGCGGGACGCGGAGTGATTGCGATGGTGGCCGACTTTTATCTCGCGGGCAAGGCGGTCTACATCGATCACGGGCAAGGGCTGGTGACGGCGTACTTCCACCTCAGCCGTGCCGAAGTGATGGAAGGAGATACGGTGACGTCGGGGCAACGTCTGGGAGCTGTTGGTCAGAGCGGGCGGGTGACCGGTCCCCACCTCCACTGGGTGGCACGGTTCGGCGCGATCGCGGTGGATCCTATGAGCCTGCTTGCATTGGAGAAAGGCGAAGCCGCTGGTGTCGCACCAGACTCCACATCCCGACCCCCTCGACTCCGCTCAGGGCAGGCGCAGTGAGGGATGAGGTACGGTTACACCGGCTGGCCGAGACGCTCCTGCAAGACAGGCTGCACGCCCTTGGGATCGGCTTTCCCCCTGCTCCGCTTCATCACCTGGCCCACAAAGAACGACATCAGCTTGGTCTCCCCGTCGCGGAAGCGCGCCACCTCCCCCGGATGGGCGGCCATGACCTCATCGACCCAGACGGTGAGGGCACCCTGATCGCTGACCTGCACCAGGCCCAACCGGGTTGCGACGGCACGGGGGTCTTCATCGGGCGATTGGGCCAGGTCGGCATAGACTCGTTTGGCGGCCTGACGGCTCACCACTCCGTCGCGCACGAGACCGATCAGCTCGGCCAGTCGCCTGGCCGGCACGGGAAAGGATCCGGTTTCGTTGTAGGTCGTCATTACCTCACCCATGACCCAGTTGGCTGAGGTCTTGGAGTCGGCGCCTGCATTCACCACCGCCTCGAAATAGTGTGCCAGAGCGGCTTCCGCGGTGATGACCTGGGCGTCCTTGGCCGAGAGCGCGTGGACGGCCTCCAGGCGTGCGCGCTTCGCTTCGGGTAGCTCGGGCAAGCCGGCTCGCTGCTCTTCGATCCAGGCCGGTCCCAGCACCAGGGGCGGAAGGTCAGGATCGGGGAAATACCGATAGTCGTGACTCTCCTCCTTCGATCGGGTCGGCTTGACCTGGCCGGTTCCCGCATTGAAGAGAAGAGTGAGCTGCTCGACACGGTGCCCCGCTTCCACCAGTGCGATCTGCCGGGCCTGCTCGGCCTCGAGCGCCCGCTCGACGTTGGCAAAGGAGTTCATGTTCTTCACCTCGGTCTTGGTACCAAGTTTGGACGTGCCGGCAGGCCGGATCGACAGATTTGCATCCACCCGCAAGCTTCCCTGCTCCATGCTACACTCGCTCACCCCGGCGTAGACCAGGATCTGCCGGAGAGTGGTCAGGTAGGCCCGGGCCTCCGCCGGCGAGCGTAAATCCGGCTCACTCACGATCTCAGCGAGGGGCGTACCGGCTCGGTTGAGGTCAACCGCGGTCTTTCCCGGGAAGCGGTCGTGCAGCAGCTTGCCGGCGTCTTCCTCGACGTGGAGCCGGGTGATGCCAACCTGCATCCTGCCCCGATCGGGCGACTCGAAGGTGACACTGCCCCCGGTGGCGAGCGGCTGATCGAACTGCGAGATCTGGTAACCCTTCGGCAGATCGGGATAGAAATAGTT
>JBKJZM010000170.1:0-9544 GCA_046715295.1 Gemmatimonadales bacterium
ATGGTGGTTGTTGCGGGGACGGGCCGAGCGGGACAGCTGAGGCTCCTTGCGCGGCGTTCTGCCCCGGTGCACTGTTGTGACGATTCCCAAAAACGAGTTTCCCAAGAAAGTTGGAGGCGCCATGCCACTGCGCGTGTTTGGCACGTTCCTATTGTTCTTCCTCCTCCAGGTCGAGCTGGTCGGGGCCCAGGTGCGGCAGGTCACCGGACGGGTGATCAACGCCTCGACCGGCCAGGGACTCCCGGAGGCCACTATCTCGGTGAGCGGAACCCGGATCGTGGGTCAGACTGGCACCGACGGGAATTTCGTTCTCAACGCACCCGACGGCGATCTGAGCCTGGTCGTGCGCGGGATCGGGTATAAGCGCCAGGACCTGTCGCTGCCCGCGTCCCAGAACACCCTCAACGTGGCCCTCGAGCCCGACGTGTTCAAGCTGCAGGAGATCGTGATCACCGGCCAGGCCACCGGTGTCGCCCGGCAGAATCTTCCCAACGCCGTTGCCACCGTGGACGCGGGAGAGCTGACCCGCGCACCGGCCCAGACGCTGGAGAGTTCCCTGCAGGGCAAGATTCCCGGCGCCCTGATCCAGGCGAACTCGGGTGCCCCGGGCGGCGGCTATCAGCTGAGCCTGCGCGGTGTGTCCACCATCAACGGCAGCACCGATCCGCTGTACGTGGTGGACGGCATCGTGATCAGTAACGCGGCGATTCCCAACGGCGCCAACGCGGTGAGCCAGGCGCAGGCCGGGGGCAATCCGCGGAATCAGGACAACGCCGTCAACCGTATTGCGGACCTCAACCCGGAGGACATCCAGCAGATCGAGGTCCTGAAGGGCGGCTCCGCGGCGGCGATCTATGGCTCCAAGGCCACCAACGGGGTGGTGATCATCACCACCAAGAAGGGCCGGCAGGGAAGGCCACAGTTCAACATCAGCCAGCGGTTCGGCTTCTCCTCCCGCGCCAACGAGCTGGGGAGCCGGAACTTCGCCACTCTGGGCGAGGCGCTGTCGGTGTTCACCGACACGACCCTGATCACGTCACTGTACCAGCAGGGAAGGACCTTCAATTTCGAAAAGGAGCTCTACGGCCAGAAAGGGCTCTCCTACGAGACCAACGCCAGTGTGAGCGGCGGGAGCGAGAACACGCAGTACTACGTCTCCGGTCTGGTCAAGAAGGACGCTGGAATAGCCAGGAACACCGGTTATGACAAGCAGGCGCTTCGCTCCAACCTCACCCAGGAGCTGGGTAATGGGGTGCAGGTTCAAGTAAATCTGAGCGGTGTACACAGCGTGTCCGAGCGAGGCATCTCGAACAACGACAACTCGGGCACCAGCCCGTTCCTTGTGTTCCCCTTCACGCCCAACTTCGTAGACCTCTCGGCTGGCGACCCAAACGCCGAGAATCTGGAGCCGGGCGACTTCCCCACAAATCCGTTCGAGCGCAGCAACCCGCTGCAGACCTTCCAGTTCCTGGAGAACAACGAGGATGTCTGGCGCCTGCTGGGTACGTCGACGCTGCGCTGGTCGGTCCTCCAGTCGGCCCGGCACAGCCTGCAGTTCATCGGCATTGGCGGGGTGGACTATTTCCAGCAGGACAACAACTTCGTGTCGCCGCCCGAGCTGCAGTTCGAGCCCAACGATGGCCAGCCCGGTACCGTGGTGCTGAGCAAGTCTTCGAACCGGAATCTGAACCTGTCGCTCAACGGCACGCACACCTTCAACACCCGCGAGCAAGGAACCCAGTTCACCACCTCTGCTGGGGTCCAGTATGAGGAGCGCAGGCTCTTCGCCACCCAGATTCTCGGCCGAACCCTGCTGACCGGACAGCAGAGCCCGCAACAGGCGGCCAGCCAGACCGTGCTTTCAAATCTTCAGCCGGTGCGGGACCTGGGCATCTTCGCCCAGGAGGAAGTGTTGCTGGCAGGCCAGAGGCTGCTGCTCACCGCCGGTATTCGCGCCGACCGGAGCAGCTCCAACGGCGACCCGGGCAAGTATTTCTTCTATCCCAAGCTGGCCGCATCCTACCGGTTCGTGCGCCCCTTCGGCGGGATCGACGAGTTCAAGCTGCGCGGCGCCTACGGCCAGACCGGCAACCGCGCCCTGTTCGGGGCCCTCTTCTCGCCGGACACCACGGCCACCATAGGCGGCAACAGCGGGACCTTCATCGGCAATCGGGCCGGGGATCCCAACATCAAGCCGGAACGGCAGGAAGAGTTCGAAGGCGGCTTCGATGCCACCTTCGCCAACGGCCGGGCCGAGCTGACCGTCACCGGCTATCAGCGCAACATCAAGGACCTGCTGGTGGAGCAGACGCTGGCTCCATCGAGCGGCCAGGAGAATCGGATCTTCAGCTCAGCCAGCACGCTCCGAAACCGCGGCCTCGAGACCTCGCTCACCCTATCGCCGGTCCGGTCGGCGAGTGTGAACTGGGTCTTCCGTACCACCTTCTTTGCCAATCGAAGCAAGATCACCAGGCTGACGGTCCCCACCTTCCAGACCGGCGGGTTCGCTTTGTCTCTGGGCACCTACCAGATCGAGGAAGGCAAGTCGGCGACCCAGATCTTTGGCACCGAGGGTAAGATTGGAGATGCCACTCCGGACTTCCAGATGTCGTTCTCCAATGACATCGACTTCAACCGCTTCACTCTGGGCTTCCTGGTCGACTGGAAGAAGGGCGGAGATATCATCAATCTCACCCAGTTCCTGTACGACGCAGGACAGAACAGCAGTGATTTCCTGGAGGCGGGTGCCAACCGCATTGCCCAGCGGGCCGCGGGCTTCACCCAACCCTACGTCCAGGACGGCAGCTATCTGAAGCTGCGGGAAGTAAACCTTTCATACAACCTGAGCGACCGGACGACGGCTGCCCTCTTCGGCAGCGCTATTCGCACCGCGCGTCTTTCACTCACTGGACGCAACCTCTTACGCATCACGCCCTACGACGGGCTCGACCCGGAAGTCAGCAATTTCGGCAACCAGGCCATTGTACGGAACATCGACGTGGCGCCGTTCCCGCCCAGCCGTAGCTTCTTCTTCTCGATCGATCTGGGGTTCTGACCATGACGCCACTCGCGAAGCTATCTCGTCTGGTGCTCGCCCTGATCGCCGTCGGGGGGGCCGCCTGCGACTTTGACATTGCAAATCCGAACAGCCCGGACATCATCGGGGAGAATCCGAACCGCTCGCAGGTGGCAGCTTCATCTATCGGGCTCCTGATCGCCACCCGATCCGACGTTGCGGACTGGGCGCTGGATGGCGCCTTGCTCGGCCGGGAAGGGTACCGCTTCGACGGGTCCGACCCCCGCTTCACCGGGGAGATGATGCAGGGCGTGTTGGACCCTGGCAGCCGGGCGTTCGGCGGAGACCACTGGGCCGAGCAGTATGCCGCGATCCGGAGCGCCAACAATCTGCTTGCCGTCATCGGAACGGCGACCGCGCTCTCCGCGGAGGAGCAGAACGCGGTGCGGGGCTACGCGCACACACTCCAGGCGTACAACCTCACCATCGTCCTGAGCTCGCATACCCAGGACCAGATTCCCATCGATGTGGGCACCGACGTCACGGCGCCGCCGGCTCCGCTGGCGACCAACGCTGCGGCGTGGGATCGGGTCATCCAATTGCTGGACGGGGCGGTGCCCGAGCTCGTGGGTGGAGGGACGGCATTTCCCTTCACGTTGCCGGCAGGCTTCAGTGGGTTCGAGACACCGGCGACGTTCGTCCGGTTCAATCGCGCGCTCCGTGCCCGGGTAGCGGTGTACCGGGGAGACTACGCCGGTGCGCTGACGTATCTCTCGGAGTCGTTCATCCTCACTCCTGTCACGCCGCTCGACCTCGACCTGGGCGTCTACATGGACTTCAGTGCCGGCGCGGGTGACCTCCCCAACCCGCTCGCGCAGGATCCCAGGGTGGGAGAGAACTTCGGGAACCCTCTGCTCCGGACTCAGGCGCAGCTGCAGGTCGATGGCGTGTCCCTGGACCGGCGGTTCCTGACCAAACTGATCACCCGTCCGCTGCGATCTGCCGGCACGCCCCAGGCCCTCAACTCGGACCTCGGCTGGATCCGGTATCCCAGCCCGAACTCGCCGATTCCCCTGATCAAGAACGAGGAGCTGGTGCTGCTTCGAGCCGAAGCCAATCTCGGACTGCTGAATCCTGCTGGAGCTGTGACCGACATCAACCTGGTGCGCGGAATATCAGGCGGACTGCCCCCCTACGCCGGCGCGGTTGACCAGGCATCGGTTTTGGCTGAACTGCTGTACAACAAGCGTTACTCGCTGTTGTACGAGGGGGCGCACAGCTGGATCGACTACCGCCGCTATGGTCTGACGGCAACGTTGGCCGGACTGGATCGGCCCGGGCCCCCGCCCGACGTCATCTTCCCGACCCTGCCGATTCCGACTGCAGAGCTGCTGCCGCGCTGACGCGACGTTTCTTAGCCGAAAACCAGCCCAGCTGGACCGGTCGGCCCGGTCCGGCTGGGCTGTGTTTCCTTCTCTCGCACCCAGTCAGCCTGGTTTCATAACGTGGCTTCAGCTCAGGAGGAGACCAAGATGATGCGTGCCACCGCGCGGGTTCCCGCTTTGCACCTGGCCGGACTCCTCGTAGTGCTTTTCCCGGTGTTGTTCGCCTGCTCGGGAAAGGGCTCCAAGTATGCCGGTACCTGGAAACGCGATCTGTACGGTGAAGGCGAGGTTCGCATGAAGCTGGCCTCGAACGGGAGCATGGAGCTGATGCTGCCCTCGCCCCGCTGGCCCGATTCGGTGGACGTCAAGGCACGGGCCGAGTTCGCAGGGGACACCCTGGTCTTCAGGGCCGACACGGCGATGAATGCCTGCCAGACCGCCGATGCCCGCTACGTGGTCAGCCGGACCGAAGACCAGCTACACGTCATCGGACTGGGAGGGGACGGGTGCGGTGGCCGGCGGGCGGCGCTGGTCGGGACGTGGCAGAAAAGCTGACAGCGGGTCAGCGGGACAGTGGACGTAGGCAGCTTCCACAGCCACAGGACGCCAAGAGCAGTTACTGTCCCGCTGCCCCGCCGTCCCGCTGTCCCGCTAACGCCGGCCACTGCTGGGTCACGCAGTGAAAGGCACCGAGGCCCCAGACCAGGTCGGTGCAATCGATCCCAATCACCTCCCGGGTGGGGAATAGCGACTGAAGCGTGGTCCGGGCCTGTTCGTCGCGGGCGGGATCGTAGGTTGGTAGCAACACGACCCCGTTGGCGATGTAGAAGTTGGCGTAGCTGGCGGGAAGCCGTTGCCCGTCCTGGTACAGCGGGCGTGGCATTGGCAGGGTGACCACCCTGAGTGGCTGGCCGTCCTGGTCCGTCATGCGGTTGAGCCGTTCCAGGTTGCTCTGGAGGGGCTCGTAATTTGGATCGGCCGGATCGTCCTCCACCACGGTGACGACGGTGGTGGGACCCACGAAGCGGGTCAGATCATCGACGTGCCCGTCGGTGTCGTCACCGGCGATTCCGTCGCCGAGCCATAAGATGTGAGACACGCCCAGGTAGCCGCGCAGATAGTCTTCGATGGCCGTTCGGTCGAGCTCGGGATTGCGGTTGGGATTGAGCAGGCACGCCTCGGTGGTGAGCAGGGTTCCTCTACCGTTGACGTCGATCGAGCCGCCCTCCATCACAATTCCAGGGTGAAACACGGGAAGCCCGACCTCCGTGGCGATGCGCGTGGGGATCACGTCATCGAGGTCGTAAGGGGGATACTTGCCGCCCCAGGCGTTGTAATCCCAATCGACGATGGCTTCATCGCTCTGGGTGCCTCGCTGGCGCTGCAGAAAAATGGGGCCGTGATCCCGGCACCAGGCGTCGTTCGTGGGATTGTAGTGGAAAAAGACGTTGCCGCTTTTCCCGCCCGCATCCGACAAGAGCCGCCGGACGTTGAGCTCCATCTCCGGGCCGGCGACGTTGATGTGCACCTCCTCCTGATCGGCGAGGTGGCGCACCATGCGGGCGAAGATCGGCGGAACCGGGCCGAACTTCCCCGGCCAGGAGGCTTCCTTGTGAGGCCAGCTGAGCCAGGTGCCGCGATGCGGTTCCCACTCGGCGGGCATGCGGTAGCCGAGGTCGGCGGGCGTGGGAACGCGGTTCAGGGTTCAGTCCAGATAGCGCTTGGTGATGTCGTCGTATGCGTCGATGCGCCGGTCGCGCAGGAAAGGCCAGTGGGTGCGGCTGATATCGACCCTGCCGAGGTCCACCGTGGCAGTCAGCACCTCTTCACCAGTGCCGCCCTGGGCGATGATACGCCCGCCCGGATCAGATACGAAGCTGCCGCCCCAGAACTCCAGGCCGCCGGTCGGACCTTCTTCGTGGCCCACACGGTTGACGGCACAGACGAAAACCCCATTGGCGATGGCGTGACTCCGCTGAATGGTTTCCCAGGCGGCCTGCTGCTGCGCCCCGTGTTCCTCCTTCTCGGCGGGAAGCCACCCGATGGCAGTGGGGTAAAAGAGAATTTGCGCGCCGCTTAGCGCGGTCAGACGGGCGGCCTCCGGGTACCACTGATCCCAGCAGACCAGGACCCCGATGCGGCCGAAGCGGGTATCCCAGGAGCGAAATCCGAGATCTCCGGGCGTAAAATAGAACTTCTCGTAGTACTGCGGGTCGTCGGGGATGTGCATCTTCCGATACTTGCCGAGAAGCCGGCCGTCGGCATCGATGATGGCCGCAGTGTTGTGATAGAGGCCTTCGGCCCGCTTCTCGAAGAGCGACGCGATGATCACGACGCCGAGCTCGGCAGCCAGCTTTCCCAGTACCGCCGTCGACGGGCCCGGAATCGGCTCGGCCAGGCCAAAGAAGCGATGATCCTCCGTCTGGCAGAAATATCGGCTGCGGAAGAGCTCCTGGAGGCACACGATCTGGGCACCGCGAGCAGCTGCCTCACGAATACCTGTCGTCGCCTTCTCCATGTTCGCCCCCGGGTCGGGAGTACAGCTCATCTGCACCAACCCGAGGGTGACGCTGAGGGAAGTGATGGGCATGGTCATGTGGGGATAATAATCGCTCTCCCGGGAGAGTCATCCGTGCGAGGTAGTGATCTGCGTCACCGGGCATTCGGACGAGAGAGACAATCTTTGATCGGCGTAATCGGGCCGCCTGGCCCCCAACTCTCGAAAGGAACTAACTCCATATGAGCGGCGCTCGTTACGGCTTCGCGTCAGTCCATACTCCCTATGTTCTCTTTCTCTCGATTCTGGTTGCTTGCGGTGGCGACCGGGAGGCGGGGGCTCCTGCGGGCGATACCGGGCAGACTCCTGGCGCTTCCGCTAGTGCGGCAGCGGGATCGAGCGACTCGGCACGCCGCGTCGCTCCGGACAGCGCCGGCGCCACGGGCGCGAGTCGCCCGGATACCGGCGCCACCGCTGAGCAGCGCGGGGCGGTTGCCCAGCCGATGCCGCCGAAGGCGCCCCCGGCGCCGCGGAAGGCCGCCACTACCAGGCCCAAGCCGGCCGCGCCGGCGGCGCCGCGGCCCGCAGCAACCGAGCCCTTTGGCACCAAGACGCCGGCTCCACCCGAGACCGCACCACCCGCTCCCGCACCAGCCGCTCCCGCACCACCAGAAGCGAGCGCTTCCGCACCGGCCGAAGCGGGCGCACCGTTGCGTGATGTGTACCACCAGGCACCCCTCGATACCGTGACACAGCAGGTGTACGATGGCTGGAAGCAGTACAACTTGAACTGCGCTCGCTGCCACGGAGAGGACGTTCAGGGCACCACGATCGCGCCCCATTTGATCGTGTCGCTCAAGCCGGGTGGGTCGATCCCGACCAAGGAGCTCTTCATTCAGACGGTATGTGCCGGCCGTCCGGAGAAGGGCATGCCGGCCTGGTGTCCACTGGGAATGGAAATGGCCAAGATTGAGGCGATCCATTCGTATGTGAAGGGTCGCAGTGAGGGCAAGCTCCGCCTGGGGCGGCCCGCACTGCGTCAATAGCCTGAGAAGGAAGGGCACATGACTCTGGCATCGACGTGCGCAGGGCCGATCGCACTGGCACTTTTGCTTAGCTTTGGGCAAGCAGCCTGTAACACCAGGACACCCGGTGTGGCCGCCGCCGCCGCGGCACCGCTTGACGCTGGGACGCAGACACCTCGGTCGGACCCTGCTCCTGCCCGCACACCCGATACTTCGGCAGGTACGCCGCCCATCAGTCCACCAAGCCCGGCGGCTCCCGACACGCCTCCCGCCGCGGCGCAGCCAGGCAAGCCGCCTGATCAGGCGAAAACCCGCGGCTTGAAGGTCAGCCGGGTCGAATACGAAGGATGGCGGCAGTACAGTGTGAACTGTGCCCGCTGTCATGGGCAGGATGTCCTTCCCAACCCGGTCGCAGCCAACCTGCTGATATCACTGAAGGCAGGCGGGCCGATCGGCTCCTCGGCGAAATTCGTCGAGGTGGTGACCAAGGGGAGGCCGGAGCGGGGAATGCCGGCGTTCGGCACTTTGCTGACTCCCGATCAGATCAACGCCACCTACGCCTACGTAAAGGGTCGAGCTGAAGGGCGCATTCCCGCGGGGAGGCCGGACAGGCCCGACGTCTGAGCGGTACAGGCCCAGACTTCGAAACTGGATGCCCCGCTGCCTCGTCGGCCCAGATGAGGTAGTGGGGCTTCTGCTGGTGGCGGCCTGACACCTCACACGTATCTTCTACCGCCCCGTTCCGTACCTATCCCGACCCCGCAGGAGGCACGGCATGTACCTCGGTCTCGTCCTCGTGTTGGCGCAAGGCGCCACCCAACCCCAAGCCCCGGTTACGCAGGTGGAAGTGACACCGGCGCGGGCCGAAATCCCCATCGGCCAGACGCTCCGGCTCTCCGCGACGGCTCGCGACGCGTCCGGCCGAGCACTGCCGGACGTGCCGATACGGTGGATGGGTCATGGCGAGGGCAGCGTGGACTCGACCGGGCTGATCACCGCGGGTTACGCCGGCTACGTGCACGTGTTCGCGGTCGCCGCTGCCGACAGCACCAAACCGGTGCTCGGAGAGGCAGTAATCCGAGTGCTTCCGCTTCCGGCGAGCCGGATCGAGATCCAGCCGGCGCCGGCGAAGTTGCTTGCGGGGACCCGCCTCACCTTGACGGGAGTTCCGTTCAGCGCCCAAGGCGATCGACGCACCGATCCGGTCAGCTTCAGTTCGAGCGCGCCTCGTGTAGCCAGCGTCACCCCCGATGGTCGCCTATCGGCGGTGGCACCGGGTCGGGCTGTCATCACCGCCAGGAGCGGGGCAGCAAGAGCCACGCTGACGCTGCGGGTGGCTCCCAACACGGCCGCCCGGATGGCCGTGGATCCCGCAATGAAGACGGTCAGGACCGGCGACGTGGTCCGTTTCAAGGTGCAAGCCCATGATGCAAAGGGTAGAGCCATCGCCGATCTCCCGGTCCGCTGGGCGGTGAACGCGGTGGCCCCGTCCGGCGCGGCCCAGGTAGACGAGCACGGTGCCTTCGTGGCGGAAACGCCGGGCAAGTATACGGTCACCGGGGTCGTCGGTAACCGGTCGGCCGATGCGGTCATTCAGGTAGAGCCACGCCGAGTTGGCCGG
>JBKJZM010000171.1:0-4575 GCA_046715295.1 Gemmatimonadales bacterium
GGGGCGTTATGATTCTCCCATGCAACCGGCTTCCGGCGGGACAGCAGCCCTTCAGGTTCGGAATCTCCGCAAGACCTACCAGGATGTCGTCGCTGTGGACGGCCTCGATCTCGAGGTGTTCGCCGGCGAGTGCTTCGGACTCCTCGGCCCCAATGGCGCGGGCAAGACGACCACGATCGAGATCTGCGAGGGGCTGAACACGCCCGACGCCGGTGAGGTAACCGTGCTCGAACGCCGATGGGGCAACGACGATCGCGAGCTGCGAGAGCGGCTGGGAATCTCGCTCCAGGAGACCCAGTTCTCGGAAAAGCTGACGGTCGAGGAGACGGTGGACCTCTTCCGCAGCTTCTACCGAAAAGGCGCGTCGGCAGAGGCCGTCATCGGGATGGTGCAGCTGGGGGAGAAGGCCCACTCTCGGGTGGGCGGGCTTTCAGGCGGCCAGAAGCAGAGGCTGGCCCTGGCCTGCGCCCTGGTCGGCGACCCCGAGCTGCTCTTCCTGGACGAGCCGACCACCGGGCTCGATCCCCAGTCCCGTCGCCCGCTCTGGGGCCTGATCGAAGGCTTCCGGTCGGCCGGGCGCTCCATCCTGCTCACAACCCATTATATGGAAGAAGCCGAGCGGCTATGTGACCGCGTGGCCATCGTGGATCATGGCAAGATGATCGCGCTGGGCACCCCCCGCGAGCTCATTGCGGCGCTCCGGGCGGAACACGTGCTGGAGTTTGCCCTGGCTGACAACACCGCGGTGGACGAAGGGCCGCTGCGGCAGATCGAAGGAGTCTGCGCCGCGGTGCGCCAGAATGGGACCTACCGCCTCCAGGTGGAAGAGTTGCACCGCGTCATGCCGGCGCTGCTGGGCGAGCTGCGGCGGCAGGGCGCCCAGCTGACCGAGCTGAGAACCCACTCCGCCACACTGGAAGACGTATTCGTCTCCCTCACCGGCCGTCATCTGCGCGATGAGTGATCGCCGCCGGTGGACCGGCCACCCGTTGGTGCAGCTCACCCGGGTTCGCTATCGCGAGTTTTTCCGCGAGCCGGAGGCGGTGTTCTGGGTCTTCATCTTCCCCGTCCTCCTGGCTGCCGGGCTCGGCATCGCGTTCCGAAACCGCGCCGCCGACCGGACCGGTGTGGCGGTCGTGGCCGGGGGCAGCGTCGCTGCCAGGCTGGCCGGCGCGCTGCGCGGGACCGCGGACCTCGAGGTCTCGGTTCTGGGCGACTCGGCTGCGGCCGAGGCGTTGCGCACTGGGGAGGTGGCGCTGGTGGTCGTCCCCACCCCTGACGGGCGGGTGGGGTACCGCTACGATGACACCCGGCCGGAGAGCCGGATCGCCCGCCTGGTGGTGGACGATGCGCTGCAGCGAGCCGCTGGCCGGCGCGATCCAGTGGCGGTGAGTGACGGGTTGGTGCACGAGCGGGGCTCCCGCTATATCGATTTTCTGGTGCCGGGCCTTCTGGGGATGAACCTGATGGGCAGCGGCATCTGGGGGGTGGGTTTCGCCATCGTGGATGCCCGAAAGAAGCGGCTGCTCAAGCGGCTCATCGCCACGCCCATGTCGCGGCCCCAGTTCCTCGCGTCGTTCGTGCTCTCTCGCCTCACCCTGCTGGTCATCGAGGTGGGGCTGCTGCTGGGCTTCGGCGCCCTGGTGTTCGGCGTGCCGCTGCGCGGGTCGCTCGTGGTGCTGGTCACCCTCTGCTTGCTGTCCTCGCTCGCATTTACCTCACTCGGTCTTCTGGTGGCCTCGCGGGTGCAGACCATGGAGGGGGCGTCCGGGCTGATGAACCTGGTGATGCTCCCGATGTGGATCTTTTCAGGTGTGTTCTTCTCGGCCTCCCGATTTCCCGACTCGCTGCAGCCATTCATCCAGGCCCTGCCCCTCACAGCGGTGGTCGATGCCTTGCGGGCCAACATCCTCCGCGGCGCAGGCTGGGAGGCTATCGCGCCCGAGTTGGGGATCATCCTCGCCTGGCTCGGGGTGAGCTTTCTGCTCGCGCTGAAACTGTTTCGCTGGCGATAGCCTGAGGGAGACGACGTGAAACGACCGCCCAAGAAACAGCCCCAGACTCCCAAGGTTCGAAAGGGACAGGGAGATGTCAAACTCTCGCAAAAAGAGTTCGCGGTTAGGCTTGCCGAACGGTTCTATGACCCCGCCTTCGATGCTGTACGTCCAGAAATAGACCGCATCATCGAGATCGCCTGGAAGAATTACGACGGGTACCACAAGAGTCCAAGGGAGCGGAAAGCGGGGCCCGGCTTTGCCGATCCGGAGTTCGAGCTACCGGTGGAGTGGCTCGCGGCTCATGATGCGGTGACCGCCGCCGAGAAGCGCCAGCGAGATCCCTCGGCTCCCAGACGCATCCTCCTGATCTGCGGAGCCGCACGGCACGATGAGACTTGCCCCGGTGAGATGTCGAAGACGTTCCGGCTGGTGCAGCTGGCCCGCAAGGTCGTCGATGCCAGTAAGGGATTCGAATCCGACGTGCTCGACCTGAGTCATCTCACCGCACAGTACGGGAGGCAGATCCTGCCGTGCAAGGCGTGCGTGTCGACTGCCATGCCGCTCTGCCACTGGCCCTGCTCCTGCTATCCCAATCACGCCATGGGCCAGGTGAACGACTGGATGAACGAGATCTACCCCCGCTGGGTGGCTGCCCACGGTATCCTGATCGTGTCGCCGGTGTACTGGTTTCAGGCGCCCAGCGTACTGAAGCTGATGATCGATCGGCTGGTCTGCGCCGATGGTGGGAATCCCGACCCCACCACCACCCACGGCAAGAAGCCTAAGGAAGCCAAGGCGCTCGAGCTTGCCGGTTGGGACTATCCCAAGCATCTCGCCGGCCGGGCATTTGGGGTGGTGGTCCATGGCGACGCCGAGGGGGCCGAGACGTTGCGGCGCAATCTGACGGACTGGTTGTTGAATATGGATCTAGTGCAGGCCGGCAACAGCGCCACGCTGGACCGCTACATCGGCTACTACGAACCCTACGCCACCAGCCACGATGCGCTGGACCGGGACACGGCGGTTCAGGAGGAGGTGCGGAACGTGGCCCGCAGCCTGGTCGCTACCGTTCGCCTCATTCAGAGCAACCGGTACGATCGCCCCGACGAGGGCCTGCAGTCTCCCCGCGCGAAATAGGACACGCGGCACCCCCTTCAAACGAGCAACGGCCGAGAACCTCTCGGACGCTGTTGTTTCCGGAGCAATCGCTTTGTCGCCGCCGGCGGAGAGCGCGGCACCCAAGTGAGCTGGCAGGTGACCGGTGTCCGCCAGGATGTCTACGCCGAGGCAGACCGCACCGAGGTAGAGACCGACAAGCCGACAACCAATTGACGTCTCCCGAACCGCCTTGCATGTTCCGCCTGGTGATGGAACGCTCTAGTCGTCAAAGAAGAAGGCGCCATGAAACGACCGTTGATCGTGCTTGCTGCATTCGCTGTGGTATCGGCCGCCGGCTGGCAGGTCGCGGCCGCGCAGGCGCCCAAGCCAGGCCCAGAGCACAAGCGTCTGGGGTACTTCGTCGGCAAGTGGAACGCCGAGGGTGAAATGAAGCCAGGCCCGATGGGTGCTGGCGGGAAGATGAAGTCGTCCGACACCTGCGAGTGGTTCGAAGGGCAGTTCAGCGTGGTCTGTCGCTACGAGGGAAGCGGGCCGATGGGGCCGAGCAAGGGAATCGGTATCCTCGGTTACAATACCGAGGAGAAAGTCTATACCTATTACGGCGTTGACAACTCGAACATGACCATGGCCAGCGTCCCGAAGGGCACGCTGCGGGGCGATACCTGGACCTATAACGATGAAGGCACGATGGGGGGCCAGAAGTATAGATCGCGGGTCACGATCAAGGAGCTCTCGCCCACTGAGTACAGTTTCAGGATGGAAATGCAGGGGCCTGACGGGAAATGGGCGCCGATGATGGAGAGCACGAACACGAAAGTGCAGTAGGCGGGTAAGTAGGTAACGGGTAGGGCGAAGTAATGGTATAAAAAAGGGCGCCCGGTGTGAATCCGGACGCCCTTCTTGTCATTCTCGTTTCTTCACTTCTTACCCGCTTCCCCGCATACCCGCTTACCCGCCTGATGTTACTCCTCGTCGGCCAGCAACCCGGCCGCGGCGAGCTGCGGCGGCAATACACCGGCTACCGGCGCTTCCTCGACCCGCGGCGGCGGCGGCTCGTAGCCCGCCGGTGGCTCGATGTCGATCTCGGCGTAGCGGTAGATGCCGCTGCCCGCTGGAATCAGGTGGCCGATGATGATGTTCTCCTTGAGACCGAGGAGGTTGTCCTTGGCCCCGCGAATCGCCGCGTCGGTCAGTACCCGCGTGGTCTCCTGGAATGACGCAGCCGAGATGAATGACTGGGTCGTGAGACTCGCCTTGGTGATGCCCAGCAGCACCGGTTCCGCCTGTGCCGGAGTGCTTTTCCGCTTCACGATGCGCTCGTTCTCATCGCGAAAGGTCAGACGATCAACCGTCTCTCCCTCCAGGAAGTCGGTGTCGCCCGGCTCGGTCACGCGCACCTTCTGCAGCATCTGGCGCACGATCACGCCGATGTGCTTGTCGCTGATGCGCACGCCCTGCA
>JBKJZM010000172.1:0-11536 GCA_046715295.1 Gemmatimonadales bacterium
CGTGGCTGAGCCTGACGCGCGCACAACAGGCGGCGCTCCAGGCAGTGGTTCACCAGAGTGGTGAAGGCCTCTACCGGCACGACGTGTCCCGCCAATACCGACTCAGCGCGAGCGGGATGAAAAAGGCTATCGACGCGCTGCTGGTTCGCAACATTCTACGGCGCGAGGCCCGCGCCGGTGCGGAGCGGCTCTTGCTCGAGGATCCCCTCTTCGGTGCCTGGGTTCGGCTCGTCACCCGCCAGCCACCGGATCCGTCGGCCAGTCGCTAACGGGCGCGGGCCTCCATACGCACTGGAAGGTTAGCTTCCTTCCCACCATGTCTGATCCAAGCCCCGCTCCAGCCAGGTCCGTGCTCCAGCGGTTACGGGAAGACCGTCCCCTGGCGACGGTGGAGCTGCGTCCACCCCGCACCGGGCTCTCCTCCGCCGACACCATGGAGCTCTGGATCGACATGTATCATTCGATCCAGCGCCTCACCCGTCACGATACCATCATTTTCCTCACGGATAATGCCGTCGGCCTATCGGAAGAGGAGAACCTGGCCCACCTGACCGCCAACCTGGCGGGAGATGTGGATACTTCCCGTATCGTTCCGTTCCTGACTTCCAAGCACTCCATCGAATACTGTCTGATGCACGCGTCGCGGGCCGCTTCGCACGGGTTCGAGGCGCTGACCGTGCTCGGCGGGGATCATACGGTGGGCCCCCCGCGCTGCGTGCCGCATGCCCGCGAGCTGCGCTCACTCATTCGCCAGCGCGTCCCCAGACTCGATCTCGGTGGCTGGACCAATCCGCATCGGCCCGCGGCCGAGCAGGTGGACTACCTGCTGGACGACCGTTTCGAGGCCGAGTTCTACCTGACTCAGGTGGTCTCCCACCACAGCATCCGGGCAGTGGAGCAATTCCTCACGGAGGCCAGGCGGCGGGGTGTGCCGCACCCCGGTGTCTTCGGCGTATTTCTATATCGAAGCGCCAATCCAGGCACTTTGGCCCGGTTAGCAGACTTTTTCCCGGTGCCGGCAGCCGAGCTTACTCGAGAGTTCGAAGCAGGATTAACGGCGGAGGAGATCTGCGCAAAAACGGTTCGCGCGCTTAGAGATGTGGGCGCCGACAAGGTGTATCTGAGCAACCTGGGGTTCAAGCAGGTGGACACGCAGTACCGGCGGATCGTCAACCTGCTCGAGGGATAGCCTTTCCGCGCAGGACATCGAGGGCGGGCCCGATGCGGCCGGCCGGGGCCGTGACCTGCACGCCTTGCACCAGATCCTTGATCGCCTCGACCATCTCCGCCGCTATGGCCACCCCCTCGGCACGAGCTGCCGCGGTCCCCTGCTCCTGAGCCAGCCGCATCCGCTCGAGCACGGCCTGGGGCACCTGCACCCCAGGCACCTCGTTGGCCAGAAACTCGGCATTGCGGAGCGAGGCTAACGGCCAAATTCCCGCGATGATCGGAATCGGTGCCCGGACCCGGCTCAGGAAGCGCTGCAGCTGCTCGGCATCGAACACCGGCTGAGTCACCGCGAAATCCGCTCCCGCCTCGACCTTCCAGGCGAATCTCTCCAGCTCATGCTCCAGGTCGGCTCCCTGGTTGAGGGCGACACCGACCACAAATCTGGTGGGCTCGCCTATCGGGTTGCCGCCGGGATCGAGTCCCTGGTTGAGCCGCCGAACCAGGTTGGTGAGGCCGATGCTGTCGATATCGAACACCGCTGTTGAGTCGGGATATGGACCCATGGCAGGGGGATCGCCGGTCACGATCAGCACGTTGCGCAGCCCACCGGCGGCGGCGCCAAGCAGATCGCTCAGCATGCCCAGCATGTTGCGGTCCCGGCAGGTGTAGTGAAAGACCGTCTCGAGGCCCACCTCTCGCTGGACGATCAGAGCCGCGGGCAGTACTCCCATCCGGCTCTGCGCCCGGGCGCTGTCCAGGATGTTGACCGCATCCACCCCAGCTTCCTGGAGCGTACGGCATTGGTCGACCATCTCGGCTGGATTCCATCCCTTAGGCGGGAGGATCTCCACTGTGGTCACCCGCTCGCCGGACGCAAGCTTCCGGCCCAAACCGGAGCGCTCCCCTAGAGGGACCACTCCCACCCCGGCGTTGCCGGCAGGACGGAGGGGTGAACGGCCCACCGAGACGAGTCGGGGCTGGAGGCTGGCCACGTAGTCGTGGATTTTCCTGATGTGGTCGGGGGTAGTGCCGCAGCACCCGCCGACGAAGCGGGCGCCGGCCTGGATCATCCGCCTGGCATAGGAGCCCATGTATTCCGGGCTCGCGAGGTAGATCCGGCGGTCATCGACTGCCCGAGGCAACCCGGCGTTCGGCTGGGCTGAGAGTGGACGATCGGTGTGCTCCACCATCCGCTCGAGCGCATCGAGCATGGCCCCCGGTCCCACTGAACAGTTGAGCCCGACAACGTCGGCTCCCAGCTCAGTGAGCTTCAATGCGATCGTCTCAACCGTCGTGCCGTAGCTGGTATTGCCGTCGTGACCCACCGTCATCTGTGCCAGCACCGGGAGGTCGCTCAGCGCCCTCACGGCACACAGCGCCGCTTCGACTTCGTGCAGGTCGCTGAAGGTCTCGAGGATGAATCCGTCCACCTCGCCTTCCAGTAGCCCACGCGCCTGGCGGCTGAACAAGCCGATCGCTTCCTCCCGGGCGGTGGGCCCCCAGGGCTCCAGCCGGATGCCCAGCGGCCCGATGGCCCCGACCACGAGGGCCCGTCCCTCTGCCGCCCGCCGTGCAATCGTGACGGCCGTGCGATTGATGGCTTCGGTCTCATCGTCGAGGCCGTGGCTCGACAGCTTGACCGGGTTGGCCCCAAACGTGTTGGTCTCCAGGATCTCGGCCCCGGCCTGGACGTACGCAGCGTGGACTTCCTGCACCAGCCCGGGCTGGGTGAGATTGAGCCCATCATAGCACACGTTGACGAACATTCCGCGGCTGTACAGCATGGTGCCCATGGCGCCGTCCAGAACGTGGACCCGCTTGTCCCCTATGAGGTCGCCTAAGCTCGGCATCTACCGCTCGTAGTTCAGGTTGGGGGACAGCCAGCGCTCAATCACCGCGACGTCCATCCCCTTCCGGCGGGCATAGTCCTCGACCTGGTCTCGCTCGATCTTGCCGACCCCGAAGTACTGTGACTGGGGGTGGGAGAAGTAGTATCCGCTGACCGACGCGGCGGGCAGCATGGCAAAGCTCTCGGTAAGCGTGATCCCGGCGCTCTCCTCGACCCGGAGCAAGTCGAAGAGCATCCGCTTCTCGGTGTGGTCGGGGCAAGCCGGATAGCCGGGGGCGGGTCGGATTCCCTGGTAGCGTTCCTTGATGAGGCTCTCGTTGTCGAGCGCCTCGTCCGGTGCGTAGCCCCAGAATTCTCGCCGGACCCGCTGGTGCAGCAGCTCCGCGAACGCCTCGGCCAGACGATCGGCCAGCGCCTTGGTGAGAATCGCGTTGTAATCGTCGTGCGCGGCCTCGAAGCCGGTCACCAATGCCTCGATGCCCACGCCGGCCGTGACCGCAAAGGCACCGACGTAATCGGCGATCCCGGTCTCCCGAGGGGCGACGAAGTCGGCCAGGGCGAGGTTGGGCCTGCCCGGCGGCTTGACCATCTGCTGCCGAATGGTGTGGATGGTTGCCTTTTTGCTGGCGCGACCGGGGTCGGCGTAGACCTCGATGTCATCGCCGACGCCATTGGCGGGGAAGAATCCAAACACCCCGCGGGCTCGGAGCCGGCGCTCGCGAACGATGCGATCGAGCAGCTCCCGCGCGTCTTTGAACAGGCTGCTTGCCGCGGGGCCGACGACCGGGTCGCTGAGAATGGCGGGGTAGTGCCCGGCCAGCTCCCAGGTCTGAAAGAACGGGGTCCAGTCGATCAGCGGAACCAGCTCCTCGAGCGGATAGTCTTCCAGCGCACGCGCACCGAGAAAGCATGGTTTCGGCGGTGGATCCCTCTGCCAGTCGATTGCAAGCCGGTTCTTACGCGCGTCGCTGATCGATTGGTGTCGCTCCTCCGCCTTCCGGCTGCCTCGCTGGGTGCGAACGTCCTGATACTCCGCGTGAATGCCGGCCACGTAGTCAGGACGGAGAGAATCGCTGCGCAGATTGCCGGCCACCCCGACCGCTCGGGAGGCGTCGATGACGTGGACGGTCGGGCCCTTGTAGTTGGGCTCGATCTTCACCGCCGTGTGCACCCGGGACGTCGTGGCGCCGCCGATCAGAAGCGGAATGGTGAATCCCTCACGCTGCATCTCACCGGCCACGAAGCTCATCTCCTCGAGGGATGGCGTGATGAGCCCGCTGAGGCCGATGATGTCCACCCCTTCCTTGCGGGCCGTTTCCAGGATCCTGGCGCAGGGCACCATGACGCCGAGATCGATGACCTCGTAGTTGTTACACTGGAGCACGACACCGACGATGTTCTTGCCGATGTCGTGTACGTCACCCTTGACGGTGGCTAGGAGCACCCGCCCATTCGATCTGGCTTCGCTCTCATCGCCCCGGGCGAGCTTTTCGGCCTCGATATACGGTATCAGATGGGCAACCGCCCGCTTCATCACCCGCGCGCTCTTCACCACCTGGGGCAGGAACATCTTCCCGGAGCCAAACAGGTCGCCTACGATGTTCATCCCGTCCATCAGCGGTCCCTCGATCACGTGGATCGGCCGCTCTGCCTGGTGCCTCGCCTCCTCCGTGTCCTCCACGATGTAGTCGGCGATCCCCTCCACCAGCGCATGCGCCAGCCGCTCCGCCACCGGAGCGTTGCGCCAGCCCAGGTCGGTGGCCTGGGCCGCCGCCCGCCCCCGGACCGAATCGGCTACCTCAAGCAGCCGGTCGGTGGCGTCAGGCCGGCGATTGAGCACCACGTCCTCTACCCGCTCGAGCAGGTCAGGCGGTATGTCGGAGTAGATCAGCAGCTGGCCGGCATTCACGATTCCCATGTCCATGCCCGCCTCGATCGCATGGTAGAGAAAGACCGAGTGAATAGCCTCCCGCACCGGATCGTTGCCACGAAAGGCAAACGAGACGTTACTCACGCCCCCGCTGACCAGCACGTGTGGCAGACTCTCCTTGATCCGTTTGGTCGCCTGGATGTAATCCACCGCGTAGTTGTTGTGCTCTTCGATCCCGGTGGCAATGGCGAAGATGTTGGGATCGAATATGATGTCCTCGGGCGGAAACCCGACCTGTTCGGTGAGGATCCGATAGGCACGACGGCAGATCTCGACCTTCCGCTCCGCGGTATCGGCCTGCCCCTGCTCGTCGAACGCCATCACGATCACGGCGGCCCCGTAGCGCCGCACCAGCGTGGCCTGCCGGAGGAACGCTTCCTCTCCCTCCTTCAGGCTGATCGAGTTGACCACGCCCTTTCCCTGTACGCACTTGAGTCCCGCCTCGATGACCGACCACTTGGACGAGTCGACGACCACGGGTACCCGGCTGATGTCGGGCTCCGCTGCGATGAGCTGGAGAAAAGTCGTCATCGCCTCCTGTGAGTCCAGCATCCCCTCGTCCATGTTCACGTCCAGCATCTGGGCGCCGCTCTCGACCTGCTGCCGCGCGATCTCCAGACCCGGCTCGTACTCCCCTGCCAGGATGAGCTTGGCGAACTTCCGCGACCCGGTGACGTTGGTCCGCTCACCCACGTTCACGAAGATGCTCTCCGGACCGATGCTGAGCGGCTCCAGTCCGCTGAGGCGGAGGCGGGGCGGTGGGGAAGCGGGTAGGCGGGGAGGTAACCCCGCTACGGCCTCCGCCAGCGCCTTGATATGCGCCGGCGTCGTCCCGCAGCAGCCACCGACCAGGTTGACCAGCCCGCTCTCCGCGAATTCCCGGAGGATCCCGGCCATGTACTCCGGGCTTTCGTCATACTGTCCGAACTCATTCGGCAGGCCGGCGTTGGGATGGGTGCTGACTAATGTGGGGGCGACCCGGGATAGCTCCTGCACGTACTGCCGCAGCGCCTTGGCGCCGAGGGCGCAGTTCAGCCCCACGCTGAGCGGGCGGCCATGCGCCACCGAGTTCCAGAAGGCCTCCGTGGTCTGACCCGAGAGGGTGCGGCCGCTGGCGTCGGTAATCGTGCCCGAGATCATGATGGGAACCCGGATCCCGGCGGCCGCGAAGTGGGCATCGATGGCGAACAGGGCGGCCTTGGCATTGAGCGTATCGAAGATGGTCTCGACCAGCAGGAGGTCGGCTCCACCGTCCAGCAATCCCCGAATTGCGTCCCCGTAGGCCGCCACCAGCTCGTCGAAGCGCACGTTCCGGAAGCCGGGATCGTTCACGTCGGGGGATAACGAGGCCGTCCGGTTAGTCGGCCCGAGTACCCCCGCCACATAGCGTGGCGCGTCCGGAGCCTGCCGCTCGAACTCATCCGCCACATCGCGGGCGACGCGGGCGGAAGCGTGGTTCAGCTCGTAGACCAGATCCTCCATGCCGTAATCGGCCATCGAGATGGCGGTCGAGTTGAACGAATTCGTCTCCAGGATGTCGGCGCCGGCCTCGAGATAGGCGGAATGAATCGCCCGGATGATGGCCGGCTGGGTCAGGGAGAGAAGGTCGTTGTTCCCCTTGAGATCACGTGACCACCCGGCAAAGCGGTCTCCACGGTAGTCCTGCTCGCCCAGACTATAGCTCTGAATCATGGTTCCCATCGCCCCGTCCAGCACCAGGATCCGCCGCGCCAGCAGCGGCTCAAGCTCGGCGAGCCTGGATTCCCGGGTGCGGATGCTCACGCCGGTTGGACGAGGGGCGACTGTGGTCACGAGACCTCCCGAAAAACAAAAACCCTGAGGCCAAAACGCCTCAAGGGGGGCGTTTTAGCGAGTTATTTAACGTGGCCGCAATCAGCGCAAATCGCCACGGGATCAATTGTTACAGCATCTGCAACCTAACCGGGAAACCGGCAACGGGCTAGGGGCATTTGGCTATTGGCTATTGGCTATTCGCTATAGCCAATGTGCCTCGGTCAGAGACTGAGCCGCGCTTTCATCGCCCACCTGAGCGCCAGTGATCATGATGCACTTTGAGCGACTGCTGGCGCCGGACACCAACCGGATGGCGAAACGCGGAACGTCGACAGCTGGACTCTGACCCGCAGGAGAACGCCGTGGGCGGATTGCTCGATGACCTTCAGGTTCGAAGTCCCATAGCCAATAGCCATAGCCAGTAGCCTCTTACAACATCCCCCGCACAAACCCCCGCACCACGTACAAGACCAGCCAGGCCACCATCGGGCTGAAATCGATCATCCCCATCGGCGGGAGAATTTTCCGGATAGGGTCGATGAGCCAGCTCGTGAGTGCGTACACCGGACGCATCCACCGGTTGTAGGGCCCCACCCCAAGCCAGGACCCGATCACCCGGATCAGGATTGCCGCCATCAGCACGGTGAAGATCGCATCCACCAGAACCCGGACCCAGACCCGGGCGCCGCCATGCGCGATCATCATTAGGCCGGCAGCGGTGCCGATCAGCCAGCTGGTCAGGCTCAGCAGCACCAAGCCCGCTCCGATGACGATGCCCAGGAGCCAGAGCGGGGCGTTCTGCGGACTGCCCCCGAACCGGATGATCCGGCGCTCGAGAGGCAGGAGGAGGGGATCGCTGAGCTTGCGGATGAAGCGGGCCCAGGCGCCAAAAGGGTTGATGCGACGGCTGCGCGTGGCCCAGTGGGTCAGCACCACCACGGCGGCGTACGCCAGGGCCACGATGACGACGATTCGAACGGCAACATCAAGTACGGCGAAGAAGGTCATGAGGACGTAGGGGCCGGAACTCAGGGCTCCGGCGACTCTCCTATTTCCATCGGACGTTGGGCGCCGGATCTGGCGGTGCACATCAGAGTGAAGCGGCCGCCGTTCACCGACGCCTCGACCAGGATCTGGCTGTCTCCTCGACAGGAGACGATCTCCCGCTGGTCCGGACGGCGGTAAGCCACGGTCACGATCGGCTCGCGCTGAACGTTCAATATTCGGCGAACCGTAGTGGTGGTGAGGCTTTCGATTCCCATCTGGCGGAGGGTGGTGGCGGGGCGTCCCTGATGGGATGCCCGGTAGGCAATGGCTCGATCGACCAGATCGAAGATTTCGAGGCCGAGCGCGCGGGCGTCCTGCTGGTCGGGCGACAGGCGGCCGCCGTCATCCGTCATGCGAGGCCTGGCGTCTGCTCCTGGGCCACATCCCGCCGCGGCGTACGCCAGTCCAGCGGTAAGGAGCCATGCAGCCCGGCCGATCATTCCATTGCGAATTCGCGGTTGAACACGACCTCGAAGCTGAAGGTCTTGCTCTTGCTCTTGGTCTCCATGTGATCGGCGATGCGCTTGAGCCGCGCCGGGATGCCGAGGATCTTTTCCTGCGCCTTCCGCCCCAGCTCACCCAGACCGTCCAGGCTCTCGATCTTCCAGTACCGGATCTGCTCCTGGACTATGCGCAGGTAATCGCGCGGACCATAGATCCCTGACCGGCGAATGACGTCGGCCAGCTCCCTGAATCCCGGCATGGTGACGCCCGGCATGTCGATGGCCGGCAGGATGAAGGATGCCGAATGAAGGGCCTGGTCGGGGTCGCGCATCAGGATCTCCTCGAACACCGTCCGGTAGAAGGTGTAGTGACGCGCTTCCTCCTTGGCCACCTGGCTGAGGATTGCGCCCAGCCGAGGCTCGTACTCCGCCACGATCTTTCCCGTCTCGCTGTGGGAGAACTGGGTAGCTCGCTCCTGCACCGTGGTGTAGGCAAAAACCCGGTAGGGGTCCCGGTCCCATTGGGGATGGAAGCCGGCCCGGAGATACTCGAACTGCATCTCCTCCAGCTTCCGTTGTTGCAGCAGATGGGTGTCCCGGGCGTAATCGTGAAGCACCTGCCCGTGCCGGTCCTCTTCGGCGGTCCACAAGTTGTTCCAGCCTCTCCAGAAGCTCTCGTCTCCGAGGTAGACTGCCAGAAGCCGGTGGAAGTGCGGGAGGCCCTCTTCGGTAAGGAGATTCAAGGCCAGCGCGGCACGGGCATGATCCGGGATTCCCGCGGCCTGGCGCCGGAGCGTGGCCAGGTGGGTATCGGGGCATTCGTCCGGGCCCGGTGCCAGGAGGTCCGACGGGAACCAGAGCTCTCGCTTACGCTCGTGCGCTTCCATCAACTCCTGGACCTTTTCTTCCAGGTCCTGGAGCACCTCGATTTTCGAGACGATCTCGCGGGAGGGTTCGGTGGCGATGCCCATGGGTACCCTAGAAACAACCAAGAAGTCTGCCAAATATGGGGACAGGACAGCCACCAAAGATAATGACGCTGGTCCTGCCAGTGCCACTCGGGCGGATTCCGGCTAAACGTCTACCGGCCCCAACCGCTTCTCCATGAGGGACCAGGTGCGCCCGCCCAAGTACCCCTTACGCACGAAGATCTGGCGCCAGCCCAGTGCCGCCAGCAACCCCTCGGCGCGGGCGTCGTCGGTCCAGAACTCCGCCAGGTGGGCCCCGGATTCGGTGGCGCGCTCCTCGAAGGCAGACAGGAGGCGGTGGGCGTGGCCCCGGTGGCGCTCCTGGGGCAGGACAACGATATCGACCAGGTGGGCAACACCACCACGGAGCCAGAACCGGAGACCCCCGATCCAGTCACCGATTTCGTTGCTCAGAATGAGGTAGCGCTCGTCCAGAGCGCTGGACCAGCCGCTGGGGTCCTCCTCCTGCTCCAGGATTTCGGAGAACCAGGCGGCGAAGTCCTCGTCCTGCTCCATGTCTCGAATCGTCAGCTCGCTCATCTGCCACCTTCCTCGATGGGAGACTCCCATCCCTTCGCCAGCAACACTAATGCCACGACCGCGGTTCCTTCTGTGAAGGTGATCACTTGCCGGGTCCGCCCGTTACCCGCGGGAGGGTGCGGCGACTTCCATTTGCCATGGACTTCTGCGAGGCTAATCTTGAGACGGGGACGCGCGGTGCGTGCCGTACTCAAGCGAGGCTGTCCATGACAACCACAACCACCCAACCGGCTCGTCCGGTGATCGTGCAATGTCCTTTCTGCTCCGCCGCCAACCGGGTGGATCTGACACGGCTGGCGTCCGGGCCCAAGTGCGCCAAATGTGGCAAACCACTCCGGCTGGATCGGCCCCAGAAGGTGACGGACAAGGACTTCGAACGAACGATAGCAGGGTCGAGCGTTCCGGTGTTGGTCGACTTCTATGCTGACTGGTGCGGCCCCTGTAAGGCCATGGCTCCGGCGCTGGATGAGCTGGCCCAGAAACGTGCCGGGGAGGTGCTGGTGGTCAAGCTCGACACGGAGGCCAACCCGCTGACCGCCTCGCGCTTCGGGATCAGGGGAATCCCGACCGTCATCGCGTTCGAGGGTGGGAAGGAAAGGGCCCGCCACGTCGGTCTGGCGGATCTGAAGCTACTGGAGGGGCTCGTCAGCCCGTGAGCTGAGCCCGCGTCGTTCAGTCATCGTAGCCCGGCCGCCACCCCCAGGGCCAGGGCCAGTGCGGCCAGCGCCAAGAGCCCCGCGTACAGGGGGACCACGAACCTGAGCCAGTCCTCGTAGCGCACGCCCGCTGCCGCCAGCATGGCCATCAACGCTCCATTTGTCGGAGTCATGATCTCGCACAAGCCGGCGCCATACTGATAAGCTAGAACCGTGACCTGACGGGAAAGGCCGATCAGATCCGAGAGGGGCACGAGCAGCGGCAAAGTGAGGACTGCCTGGCTGCTGGTGCTCGGGACCGGCACATGGATCACGCCCTGGACCACCATCATCCCTAGCGCGGCCAAGGTGGTCGGAAGCTCGGCGATCGGGGTGAACAGCCCGTGGACGATGGTGTCCACGATTTGACCCTCGTTGAGCACCACATAGATCGAACGGGCAAAGCCCACCAGCAGCGCGGCCAGCGTCATCGATCGCAACCCATCGACGAAGGCGTCCGTGGTGCCACCCAGGCCCAGGCGCCCCACCAAACCGGCCAGCACGCCGACCGCAAAGAAGAGGGCGGCAAGCTCATTGAACTCCCAGCCAAGCCGCTGTGCGCCATAGATGTAGATGCCAAACGCGGCGAGGATGGCCACCAGTATCGTCAGATCGCGCCCGCCCAGCGGAGCTTGATCCTCCAGTCCCGAAGTGTCAGGGGCGACGCGGGTGCGTCTGGCGTGGTACATGGTGCCCAGGATCCAGATGCCGAGTGCGGGAAGCAGGAAAGCCAGGCGGAATCCGAGACCGGATGCCGGCGGGAGCTCGGCGACCTTCTGGGCGATCACGACCTGAAACGGATTGACCGGACTGAACGCGGCTCCAACCGCGGCCGCACCCAGGCTTATGGCCACCGCGGTAACCGGGGTGAAGCCAAGCTGGCGAACCAGCAGGAGCAACACGGGAACAAAGGCGATGAGTTCCTCCTGCATCTGCATCATGATCCCGCCAAGGCTGAACGCAATGCTGGCGACGGGAATCACGAGAATGCCCCGGTGTTTCATCCGGCGGACCAGGCCATGCACCAGCCGGACAAACGTGCCGGTACGCTCGACCACGGTGAAGGCCCCGCCGATCAAAAAGATCAGCCCGATGACGGA
>JBKJZM010000173.1:0-29197 GCA_046715295.1 Gemmatimonadales bacterium
TGCCGCCGACGATGCGAAGCCGGACGGTCACGCTTTCCTTCCAGGGAGCCTGGCCCGGACGGCGTCAGTGAGCGCTTGCAGGGTCTGCACCGCCGAGCGCTGACCGGTGAGCGGCGGCCGCAAGGAGAGTGGAACTTCGTCCATCCGATATGCGGTACCGGCTTCGTGGATACCAGCTACGCCGGTATCGATCGCCACCCGGGTCGTGAAGGGTGCCTGGCTTGCCCGGGGACCGATTGCCACCGTGTCGATGCTGGCCAGAGCCGCAGCGGCGTTTCCGTCCTGATCGGGCGACCCCACCACCAGCGCGGCGGTAAAGGCGCCTCTTGTCAGCCGGTCGAGCCCGCGCTCGCCCGGCACGTACCGCGGATACCCTCGCGAATAATCCACCGCGAAGGGGTAGCCGGTCTGCCAGGTCAGCACCGATTCCGCACCGGGCCGGTTTCCACCCGCCCGGAGGCTGCTGAGCGCAGCGCGAGTCGGTCCGTTGAGCGCCTGGGTAAGGGCGATCAGCCCCTCCGCCCTGAGCGGATTCCGGGGCACGGCCGTCGGCTCCGCGTCATGCACCAGGACCGCATAGCGGGCGCCGGTGAGATGGCCGACCAGGCCTACTGCCCGGGCCAGGCTGGGCGACGGGTCAGGGGCGGGATGGTCCAGGACGGCTGCCCGCATGAGTGAGAGCGCGGCGATTTCTTCGGACGGCTCCAGGGTGAGGGTCAGGTCGGCTCCCGCTGCCCCCTTGTCGGCCCCGATGTTCACGGCGATCACGAACCTGCCGGCGCGGCCGTTCGGTACCTGGGTACCGGCCGGCTCGAGCGCGTAGCGCGAAAGGAACCGGGGATAGCGCTGATTCGGATCGACACCCCAGAAGAGCAAGACATCGCCGCGGTTGCGGATCTCACCGAGCGTTGCCGCAGCGCGACCGCGGCGCTGGGCGGCGAGGAGTCCTCCTGCCGCCGTATCCGAGGTGGCGCTGTCCACCGTTGCGCGTAGGAGATCGGCCAGAGTCACCGCGGCCCGCTGCGCCTGAGAGGTGACATCGGGCGCGAGGTAGACCAGGAGGCGTCCCCGGGATTTTGTCAGCACGGTGGCAGCATCAGTCAGCGCGTCGTCGAGGGCCGCCGGCTTGCCGGCGCGGAGCACCGCCCAGGGGGCAGAGCCGTCACCGAACCACGTCCGCCCTATCGGGCAGGCGGGAACGGCTTCGACGATCCGGCCTTCCCGCACAGTCACGGTGAGGTCATCACATCCGCAGCCGCAGCCGAGGCAGGTCACGTGCTCCACCTGGTGCGCGGCGCTCATGCGGCCCCGCGCTTCACCAATCCGGCAGCACGGTAAACGGTGGCGGCCCGCCTCATCAGCCAGCGATGGCAGCTCTCGGCGTCGCCTCCCTTTGCGAACACGGTGCAGATCGGATGGCCGCGACGGATGCGCTCGCCCGGGTGAGGAACATCCGCAAAGGAACCGTGATCGATCCAGTGCCGGGTGTCTCCCAGGGTCACATGGCGCCGGGCAAAGACGATCGCCTTTCCTTCGATCTCAGCAGCCGGAGGAGGGGCCGTGGGCAAGGTTCCCCCGCAGGCCCGGATATGGGCCTCGAACATGGACAGGCCATGAGCTCGCTCGATCAGCTCCATGGACGCCGAATACCGGGGATTAACCTCGATGGGGTAGGGGACGCCGCGCCGCGCAACGAAGTCCAGGCCGTTCAAACCCACCAGGCCGAATTCAGCGGTCAGCCCCGCCACGAGCGCCTGGGCCGCTTCGAGGAGCTCCTCCTCGCGGTGGAAGAGTCCGCCGGGATTGCCGAACAGGCTCCCGCAGTAGCGGTAACCGTGCGCTCCCAAGCGCCCATCGCCCACCAGCTGCCGGGTAAGTCCGAGCGTGACCGCCCGCCTCCCATCAGCAGCGAATACGATCGAGCCGGGAGTACCCGAGATCCGCTCCTGGAGATAGTGGGTCCTCGGCACCGACTCGCCCTGGCGCCAGAGGCGGGTTCCGTGGCCTCCGCCCGAGCGGCGGGGCTTGAGCAGCCAGGAGCCTGGAGCAGGTCTGCCTAGCGGCGGAGTGGCGCGCGTGCGTGGGGCGCTAAACCCTCGGCGGAGCACCACCCGCATGAGCTCGAGGGGATTGCGGACCCGGGTCAGCACGCTGGGCGGGTTACCCAGCAGGCGGCGGCGTCCGGCCAACTTCGCCACGGCTGCGGGGTAGTTCTCGAAGTTGGAGGTATACGCTACCAGCTCTGCGGGCACCGTTCTCGCCGCCTTGACCGCCAACAGCGGACTGTACTCGGCGCCATGCTCGAGCCGAAGCGGAATCACCCTGGCAATGCGGCGCAGATCGAGGTCGCCAAAGGCATCCACAGCCGTCACCCGGTACCCGGCGCGTGCGGCGGAGACAGCCATGGCTCGGACGGTTACGCCCGCAATCAGCACATGCGCCTGCGCGATGTCAGTCACTGGCCTCGATCCCTACGACTTTTTTTTCTTGACCAGCTCTCGAGCGATCTCCGCGATGGCCTCCGCGTCCAGAACCAGATCGTTGCGGGTAAACAGCCTGGCTACGCAAGCTTTGTGTAGCTTGGTCTTGAAGTCACCGATCCCGAAAGCGCCGAAGACGATGACGCCGTTCCGCTTTACGCCCGCGTCGTTGACGTCCACTCCCTCTATTCCGAGGGGAGGAACGGCGTTCAGGTCCACGGCCACCTGAAGGGTCTTCACGGCGGTCCAGGCTGACCGCGGCACCATCTGCACGCCGGCCGGTCCGGAGTTGAGCAGGATTTCTGTTCCCTCGAGGATCCCGGGAAGCTTGGACGGATCGGCAAGGGTGACGGCTTCCACATGGACGTTGAATCGCGCGCTGATGAACTGGCGCGCTTTCTCGCCCTGCTCCGGTTTGCGGGAGGTGATGGTGACGTGGGCGCCGTCATGGGCCAGAAGGCCCGCCGCACGCTGTCCCACCGGCCCGGTTCCCGCGAGTATCACCACCTTCTTACCCCGCAGATCACCCACGGTCTCTTCGATCTTCACCACCGCGGCCACCGCCGTGGTATTGGAGCCGTTGGAGTCCAACATGATGGAGACGGTGAATTCACCGAAGAGCGCGTCCTGCGCCAGTGCCAGTAGTTGCTCGCCGGCGGACATGTTGCTCCCCCCGATCCACACCGCCGTGTTGTGAAGATCCTTGGGGCCACGGGTGAAAATGCATCCGTGGACAAGATCGCGGACGTCGCCTTCGGTCACCCCACCGTAGCTCATCACTATCTCGGCGCCGGCATCGTAGGCCACGACTTGATCGAAAACGCTCGGCAGCCGCGAGCTGTCGAGTTGGAGCAGGAGCTTGTGCATCAGTAGAGCTATCTCCCTTGACGATAGTCTGTAAAAGACGAGGGGCGCCCCAACCGTGGGCCGCCCCTCATAAATTCCGGATTAGCGGGACTGTACGATCAGCCCTCAGCGCCGCTGGCGAACGGATGCCGGGCGGCCTTGTACTTCTGCAACACCTCATCGATGGTCGGCTTGTTTTGGACAGCGCGTTGGATCGATTCCTTGGTGGCCTGGTAGTTGTAATCGAAGATCTTCTTGTCGTTCTCAGCCTGCCAGTGGATGAACACGCCAACCAGAATGCAGAGGTCGTTGGCCTTGCTCTTGTCGATGACGCCCGATGACACACTGTCCATCACGGCCCGCGCCACAGCCGCCTGGGCCGGCCCGAACATCTGCACCGCCTGCTTGGCGCCCTTGATCGTGACCTTATTGAAGAGCACGGTGTCCGGCTTGGCAGGAAGGTTCGGGGTGACGACCGCGAGGAGCGTCGAGAACCCATCAGAATTGTGCGACAGCGCCTGGGTGAACGCGAGACCAGCGGGCCCTGACTTGGGGCCGATGATCAGGTCGATGTGGGCAATCTCATTGCCTTCGCCGACCAGCGATTCACCGATGCTGAATTCACCTGCCATAGCCGCCTCCGTATCCGTTTTGTTGAAAAAGGAGAGAATCTCGCGCCACATATTTCGCTCGACGTTGGCCAAGGTGAGCGTAGATAGGAGCAGCGTGGGAGAACGGACGACCCACTCACGCAGTCCCGCAAGGCGGGTAGCTCGGCGCGCTGAGTAACTTTGCCGTACGTTGAGGCCCCTAGTATGAAACCCGCATTACTAAGTGTCAAGTCGGATTGGCGGTCAGCTTTTGCGGGACGCGTTGCGTAGCCTCGCTGCGGAAGGCCCGCCTCTCGGCTACGGCATGTGTTCGGGGTAGCGACTCGGTCGCATTCGCGTCGTCTCCAGCCAGAGACGAATCGGCTATGCAAACTTTCTCTTCCTTATATCCAGCAGGTACTTAGGTACTGGCATGAGCCTCGCATTTCTGGCGGGGGCAGTTCCCCCGTCCCCCAGTCGAGGCCTATATGAAGACCAGCTCTCGTGCATGGTCGTTGGTTGCCGGTCTGGCGTTGATGGCGGCTCCGCTTCACGCGCAACGCGTTTCGGCACACGTCGTGGTTCGCGGCGGCCCCGTTGCTGGACGCGTAGGGGTGGATGATCGGTATTCCAGCTACCGCCGCCCGGTTCGCCAAGTGGTTGTGGAGCGGCATGCACCCCGGCTGGTGCGAATCGAGCGGTCCAGCCATCGCCACTGGAAACACTGGAAACGTCATGGGTATCGAGCGGTGATTGTCTACTACATAGACGGCCGGTACTACGACCGGGGCGGCTGGGGCCATCAGCATGGTCATGAAGTCGTGGTCTATGAGCGCGGCGGACGTTTCTATAGAACGGACTGACCTGTCTTTCCTCATTCGCGTTTGCGTCGTATCGTTTCACAGTGGCAGCGTGGCCGAATCCCCGACAGCGGGGATTCGGTGTTTCCGGCATCCTGTGTGGGATGGGTCACCGCAACGTCCGGCATACTAAGGGCATCCTGGTTGGAGGCATATATGTCGATCTCCCGCTGCGGCCATCGCCGCCTTGTCTGGCTCCTACCGCTGGCTCTGGCAGCCCTCGCGTCTCCTGTTCATGCTCAGTACTTCGGCCGGAACAAAGTCCAGTACGAAAGCTTCGACTTTCGAGTGCTCAAGACCGAGCACTTCGACATCTACTTCTATCCCCCTGAGGAAGCCGCGGCGGCGCATGCAGGACGGATGTCCGAGCGCTGGTATGCCCGGTTGTCCAGCATCCTGGACCACGAACTGTCGGGCCGCCAGCCGCTGATCCTGTATGCCAGTGCACCTGAGTTCCAGCAGACCAACGCGGTCGGGGGAAGCCTTGGTGAGGGTACTGGTGGAGTGACCGAGGCGCTCCGCCGCCGGATCGTGCTTCCGACGGGCGGAACCCTGGGCGATCTGGATCACGTTATCGGGCACGAGCTGGTTCACGCGTTTCAATACGACATCACCGGGAACGGACGGCCCAACAGCCTCGGAGCGCTGCCGGCTGCAAGTCAGCTCCCGCTGTGGTTCATCGAGGGGATGGCCGAGTATCTCTCGATCGGCCCAGCAGCCCCACAGACCGCGATGTGGATGCGCGGCGCGCTGGCGGATACCGCGCGGGACACGCTTCCCTCATTCAGGCAGCTGGACGATCCCCGCTACTTCCCCTACCGGTACGGGCACGCCTTTCTGGCTTGGGTTGCTGGGCAGTGGGGAGATCAGGTCATCGGTCAACTGCTTCGGGGCGCGGGCCGCCGCCGGGATGTTGCGCTGGCCATTACCCGGGTACTAAGCGCGAATCCGGATACGCTGGTGGCCCGCTGGCACACGGAGACCCACGCCGCCTACGATCCGCTGAAGACCACTACCGCGCCACCGGGAACTTTCGGACCCAAACTCATCGCCGGTAAGGGCAACGAGGGCCGCTACAACGTATCTCCGGCTCTCAGCCCCGACGGCAGCCAGGTGATGTTCCTATCGGACCGGGGGCTCTTCTCCATCGATCTGTTTCTGGCCGACGCGCGCACCGGTAAGGTGAAGCGGCAGATCACCAAGACCGCCCTCGATCCGCATTTCCAGAGCCTGCAATTCATCCAGTCCGCAGGCAGTTGGAGCCCGGACGGCGCCCAGTTCGTCTTCGCGGGCATTTCGGCGGGGCGGCCGGTGCTGAGTCTCTACAACGTCGGACGGGAGAAGATCGAGCGCGAGATCCGGCTCCCCGGCCTGGATGAGGTCTTCAACCCGAGCTGGTCCCCCGACGGGCGGCTGATCGCCTTTGCGGGTTTGGTCGGCGGTCTCTCCGACCTCTTCCTCTACGATCTCGAATCCGGCAAGCTGAATCGCCTGACCAATGATGCGTTTGCCGACCTGCAGCCGGTGTGGTCGCCTGATGGGGGCACTCTCGCCTTCGCGACCGATCGCTTTACCACCGATTTGGAACTCCTCAAGATCGGCCACTATGCCATCGGACTGATCGATGTCGCTACCGGCCGCGTAACCCGGCTGCCCGGGTTTGAGGGTGCCCGACACATCAACCCCCAGTGGTCTCCCGACGGTGCCAGCCTCTTCTTCGTTGCCGACCCTGACGGGATCTCCAACGTGTACCGGCTCGCGCTGACAGGTGGCCCCATCATGCAGGTCACCGACCTGTACACCGGTGTCAGCGGCATCACCGAGACCAGCCCGGCTCTATCCGTGGCCCAGCGCTCCGGGCGGCTGGTGTACAGTGTCTTTCGGGCGAACGGCTACGAGTTGTACGCGATCGACTCACCCGAGGTACTGGCCGGGCGTCCCTTTGCCGCCGATTCGGCCACCGCCAGGGCCGCTGCGCTGCCACCGATAGAGCGCCGGAATCCCCTGCTGGTAGACCTTCTCAAGGACCCCAAGCTCGGCCTGCCGCAGGACTCCGCATTCGCCGTCCAGCCTTATCGAAGCGGGTTTGGATTGACCTACGTAGGCCGGCCCTCACTGATGGCGGGAAGCAACCAGTACGGCACCTTCGTGGGCGGTGGAGCGGCGCTCTACTTCAGCGACATTCTGGGAAATCACAACCTGGTGACCGCGCTCCAAGTTAACGGCAGCTTGAAGGATCTCACCGCGCAGGTGGGGTACCAGAATCTGAGCCACCGCCTGAACTGGGGGGCAACCGTACAGCAGATCCCCTATCTCACCGGTGGATACTCCGAGGGTATTGCGGACGTGAATGGGGAACCGACCTTCATCGAGCAGCAGCTGCTGGTGCGGCAGACGAACCGGGACATTGCCGGAATACTCTCCTATCCCTTCAATGAGGTGCAGCGTTTCGAGCTGCAGGCCGGGTACAGCAACATCTCCTTCGACCGCGAGCTACGGACTAACGGGTTCTCGCTGACCACGGGAGAGCAGGTGCTGGATGAAAAGGTGGACCTGCCGGCACCGGGGTCTCTGGACCTGGGGATCGGGAGCGCCGCTCTGGTTTACGACAACTCGTTTTTCGGGGCGACCAGCCCGATTCTGGGGCAGCGCTACCGGTTTGAGGTCTCCCCCACGGTGGGCGCGCTGACTTACGTCGGCGTGCTGGGCGACTTCCGCCGCTATTTCATGCCGGCTCGTCCTTTCACCTTCGCGACTCGGCTGCTCCACTACGGCCGCTATGCCAAAGATGGTGAGGATCCCCGTCTGCAGCCGCTGTTCCTTGGCCAGGCGGGGTTGGTGCGGGGGTACGGCTATGGCTCCTTCGATGGGTCGGAATGCAATCCACCCCCGGGAGAGCCCGAATCCTGCCCCGTGTTCGACCAGCTGCTCGGGAGCCGAGTCGTGGTCGGCAACGCCGAGCTCCGCTTCCCACTGTTCGGAGCGCTCGGCATCGGTTCAGGCTACTATGGCGTCTTCCCGATCGAGTTCGCGGTCTTCGGCGACGCCGGCCTTGCCTGGGATAACGGTCACAAGCCATCGATCTTCGGTTCCGGCACCCGTGATCCAGTCTTCAGCGCAGGAGTCGGCCTTCGTATCAACCTGCTCGGCTTTGCCGTGGCGGAAGTGGATCTGGTTCGTCCGTTCGACCGCCCGGGCAAAGGGTGGATATGGCAGTTCGAATTGCAGCCGGGCTTTTAGGTTCCGCGCTATGCGCTATGGGCCAGATCGGTGCACGGGGGCAGCCCATAGCCCATAGCCCACAGCCCATAGCTATTTTCCATCATGCACCCTGCCCGCGACCATCACCTCCCGCCCGATCCCGACGCCAACCGACATGCTCCTCATCCGAAAGGCCGGATCGTAGTCATCGCTCCCACACGCGCCGCGTGCGAGACGATCGAGCTGGCCCTCCGCAGCCACGTCGACACCCTTCTCGAGCGGGAGCACGGCGATGAGCTGCGGGAATGGGCCGCCGAGGGGAAGGCGTTCGGGATCGTGGCGGGCACCGGTACGGGGAAGACGCTGGGTATCCGGCCGATAGCGGAGTCGATCCTGCGGGAACCGCTTGCCGTAGGCGTGGTGAACCGGGAACGAGAAGCGACGCCGGAGACGCCCAGCTGGAACGTGGTCATCGTGACTACGGGCATCGCCCGCCGCTGGTTTCAGGATGATCTCATCACCTCGCGCGACACGATCATCGTGGACGAGATTCACCAGACCTCGGCCGAGCTGGAGCTGTGTCTGGCGCTTGGCAAGCGTGCGCGCAGCAGGTTCATCTGGCTGAGCGCGACGGTTGATCCCACTTTTTACCACCAGTACCTCGATAGCTCTGAAGTGCTGGCTACCCAGGCGTTCGATCCCAATCTCAAGGCCAAGGTCGAGGTCCTGCCGCAGCAGCCGGAGGAGTTCCTCAACGAGCGATACGTGCGCCGCCTGATCAAGGAAAAAAGAGGTGTAGCGGTGTTCGTACCGACCCGGGCCGAAGTGGAGAAGCTGGCTGCGGGTCTCGGCGCCCAGTGGCCACGTCTGACCACAGCCTTCTATCACGGAGGAGAACCGATTCGGGTGATCCGTCCGTTCCTGGAGGGTGAGGTTGAGCGTCCATTTCTCCTGGCGATGACGGCGGCCGGTCAATCGGCCCTCAATGTCCCAGGCCTGGATACGGTAGTCATCTATGATGCGAGGTATGGCAACGTGGTGGACCGGGGGCGCAACGTGCTCCATCGCCTCCATCTCGGCGCCAATGAAATACTTCAGATGGCGGGGCGGGTGCACGGGCGGGTACCCAATGGCGAAGTGACGATCCTGAGCGATCGAAAGCTCGATTTCAGCTCGCTCCGTCCCACGCCCCCTGAATTCCAGCTTGCAGGAGACGCCGAGCGGGTAGCTATCACATGTGCCGCCATTGGAGTGGATGCGCGCGATCTCGATTTGCCGGTTCCGCTCGATCGGACGGCCTACCGCAGGGCGGTCGAGCTGCTCACCACCCGCGGTCTGGTGGAGAACGGCAAGCTCACGAGCTACGGCAGGCAAGTCGAGGCCCTGCCGGTAGAGCGTTCCTGGGGCGAGCTCCTGGTACACGCCGGCGACGAGCTCATTCCCATGGTGGCCGTCTGCTCCAACATCGATTCGCTCCATCGGATGACCCGGGAAGAACGGGATCTCCATGGCGTGATCGTGAATGGGAGCGATCACCTGACGGCGTACAACCTGCTTGCCGAGGCTGTGAACCAGCACGGCTATCTGGGTCAGGTTTACGGATTGCCGCGCCATCTCTTCGAGGATGGCCTGGCTGAATGGGCCGAACGGCGGGGAGTCCTGGTCAAGGCAATCGAGGATGCCGCACTGGGTCTTGCCTCGGTCTACCGCTCGCTCGAACTGCCGCTGCCGAAACAGCTCCCTTACGCCTCCAAGGAGGTCCGGCGGCGCTGGGCCGACCTCCTCGCCCGCATCATGCCGTTCGACCTCGTCCTGGACGAACACACAGTAGACGGACACGAGGCACGAGTGTCCAAGACCTCGGTGGCGGGCAGCTGGGGGGCGGTGGCCGGCACGCTGCGCTTCTTCGCCGATCGCTTCGGTACGCCGCGGGCAGGAATCGAGGGCACCACACTCTCCTACGATCTGGTGCGGCAATATGCCACCCTGGGGCCGCCGAAGATCGTCCTCGGTGGTCCCCGCAAGCACCAGCGGCTCGCAATCGAGCGCCGGCGCGGCTACTTCGGGTTCGATCTGGAGACCGAGGTCGAGCCGATCGAAAGCGAGATTTCACCCGAGCTCCGACCGGCGGCTCGAGACGTGCTCACCCAGGCATTGATCGAGGGTGAGACTGTACATCCGGATCAACACCGCCTGCGAAGCACCTTGGCGGATCTTGATGAGCTCTGGCGCCGGTCCGGCGGAACGCTACGCGCGCTTGCACCCGAGGAGGTCCGGCTCCGAATCCGCCAGCTTCTGGAAGAGGTGACCAGCTGGGAAGAATTCCTTCGCACCCGCGTCGCTCTCGAGCCCCAGACGCTGGTCGACGACGAGACCAGGGAAAGGTTGGAGGCCTTGCCGGGCCGGCTGCACCTGCGCGGTGATGCGGTGCCGCTCGATTACGAAGTCGAAGGTGGGGTAGGCGTGGCCCGAGTGCGTCTTCGAGAAGGGCAAGCCAAGCGTCTCAGACCGGACGAGCTGCCACCCCTCGATCGGCCTCTACGATTCGCAGTCCAGCGTGGCACCCACCCGCCGATTCAGGCAGACACGATCCCGGACCTGCAATCCCTGCTGCAGCGGCCTCCAAAAGCCGACCAGCGCGAGCACCCCGGCTCCTACCGGGATGACCGCGGGCGGAGGGGTCGGAAGCACGATCACCCAGCCCGCCGCGGGGGAAAACCGCGGGGCCGCCCCCGCCGGTAGCGCAGCCTTCGATTACGCGTTTAAACCGTGCAGCCCTTAGTCCACCTCGCGCTGGTGGTGGTCCAGCTGCTGTTCGCCAGCCTGGCCATCGCCGGCCGCTTTGTCCTTCCCCACTTTCCGGCCGGCGCCCTGGTCACGGTCCGCGTGCTCGGCGCCACCCTGGTTCTCCTGGCGGTCAACACCATCATCGGTGGCCGGTGGGTTCGGGATCGGCGTGATCTGCTGCGGCTGGCAGGCCTCGGGATGCTGGGCATTGCGGCCAATCAGACCCTCTTCCTGTACGGCCTCAGACACACCACCGCGATCAACGCCACGATCCTGGTGACAACCGTGCCGGTCTTTACTGTACTCGGATCGGTGATCACCGGTCGCGAGCCCCCATCGCTGCTCAAATTCGCGGGTATCGCCCTGGCGGCATTGGGAGCGATCTACCTGATCGGGCCGGACCGAATCTCCCTGGCGCCCGACGTGGCGCTGGGCAATTCCCTCATTGTCCTGGGAATGATCTGCTATGCGGCGTACTTCCTCTACTCGAGGCCGGTGCTCAGTCGGTACGGCTCGATCACGGTCAGCTTTTATGTCATGCTCTTCGCCTCCTTCGGCGTTCTGCCGTTCGGGCTGATGGACGTCCAAGAGATGGCGCTTTCCCAAATCAGTGGCACCGTGTGGCTCTGGGTGGCGTACATCGTGGTCTTTCCCACGATACTGACCTATCTGCTCAACCTGTGGGCCTTGAAGCGGGTCTCGTCCAACCTGGTGGCGGTGTACATCTACTTGCAGCCGTTATTTGCCGCTGCGGTCGCTCCTCTGGTGCTCGAGGGGGAGCACCTCACAGCCCGGGCTGCCGTTGCCGGGCTGGCCATCTTCAGCGGACTGGCTCTGGTGATGGTGGCCGAGTTTCGGCAGCATCGGGAGATCCCGGTGGAGGCGGTGGGCGAGTGAGGTCCTCCCAGCCAGTCCTATGTGCACCCTGGGGCAGGCTGCGCGTCTTGACTAGATAAGGGAGCCTTTAGAAACCACAGGACCTGAGAGCGCGTATCGTGACTATGCCGGACACCCTCCCAATCAACTCGATGCCCTCGGTCTTCTCACCGCTGGCCAAGGCTCTGCTGGACGGCTTCAGCGAGGGCGTCGTGGTCTTTGATGCCGAGGGCCGTCTGCTCTACACCAACCAGCCTGCCCGTGAGGCCATGACCGGGATGGATCTTTTCGAAGGTGCCCCCGATCTTCAGCCCCGGTTGGCGGCACTTGGAGGCCGGTTGCGTCCACTCCGGGTCGGTGGCATGGAGCTGGGCGAGGCCATGTTCATCCCCGGTGTCGTCGGGGCCACTACGCTGGCGGCCCGGGAAAAAGAGGCTATCGTCAAGACACTGGACGCGCACGGCTGGAAGCTGGCCGAAACCGCCCGGTCCCTGGGCATCAGCCGCACCACCCTATGGCGCCGCCTCAAGGCGTATGGGCTTCATCGAGACGGCCGGAGTAAATGGGCGCAAACCTCCTAATTGTCGTTGCCACCCTAGCCCTCCAATCTCCCCAGCAAAGCACCCCAACAGACTCCAGCCCCGCCCACGGAATCGCCTTCGAGCGCCTCTCTGACCTGCTCCAATACAACCGGGTGCAGGGTTTGTCCCTCGGAGCCGGATACCGCGTGCGCCTTCCCGGCACCCTCACTGCCAATGCCTATGGAACCCTGCGCTATGGGCTGAGCGATGACCGAGTCACAGGAAGGCTCACGATACTCGGAAACGTCGCGGGTGGCCGACTCGCGCTGAGCGGCTATCACGACATCGCCGACCTCGATCCCTTCGCGCCCGGCCGCAGCGTGCCCAATACCGTCAACGGCCTCTTTGCCGGCCATGACAACGGGGACTATGCGTTCGCCGGCGGTGGATCGGCCAGCTTCACCATCCCGGTCCGCCCAGGCGTGGAGGTGATTCTCATGGGCCGGGTCGAACAGGTGACGAGCGTTCGCCGGGTTGCCAGGTCTGCCATCAACGACTTCCTGGGGGGATCCGGTCTCTTCCCGGTGAACCCACCGGTGCACGAGGGGACCCTGGCCGGGGGGTCGGCGCGGGTCCGCGGCTTCGGCAAAACGCGCTGGAGCCTTGCAACCGATGTGCTGGGCGGGGGCGGCCGGACGACGGGCAGGGTCTATGGGGAGGTCCGCCGGGCAATAGGCTCGGGGCTGGGTGTTACCCTGCGGCTCAAGGCTGGAGCGGCGACGGAGCCGCTGCCGCAAACCCTCTTTCGTCTTGGCGGGCTCGGCACCGTGCGCGGATTTGAGTATGGCACGCTCCGGGCGCCGTCATTCTGGGCCGCGCAGGTCGATCTCTCCCCCTTTGGGGCGCGGGTCCGGCCGGTGATCTTTCTGGACGCCGGTCAGGCGTCGCGGGTCTCGAGTCTGTTCTCGAGCTCGGCCCTCATCGGCGGTGGAGTCGGGGTCTCGCTGTTCAGTGGTCTCATCAGATTCGATCTGAGCCGACCCATCTCTCCCGATCAGTCGGGCAAGGTGCGGTTCGATATCGTGGTCCAGGGGGTCAGGTGAGAAGATCCGGGCTGGGACTGGCTTGCTTGGTTGCGCTCATGGGGGCCTGTGACACGCGGGAGATTCAGCAATCCCCGGCGGGACGGCTGGAGGCCCAGTGGAGCGGCGCCGACTCCGGCAAGATTTCCGCACCTGCCACCGCCGAGTGGTGTGCCGACCGTCTCAGGCTCGAGATCCGGGCGATTCAAGGCGACACCGGCCTGGCCCTGGCGGTGTACCCGGTGGACAGCGTCGTCCCGGACAGCTACCCAGTGGTGGAGCCGACCGGTGCCGATTCGGCGCGCCCATCGGCAGGCGTGGGCCTGAGGTTGTTTTCCCAGACGGCCGTCAAGGGATACCGGGGAGACAGCGGAACGGTGCTTCTGGAGCGCTCGGGCACGGGGGTCTCCGGGAGACTCACAGCCAGGGCCCGTGGCGTGCCCAACGGTGAGCAGATACGGCTCAGGGGCAAGTTCGAGCGCGTAGCCATCCTGCCGCAACAGCGGGGCTGCACGCCAGAATCGCCCGATACCGGTCCGGATACGACCGACGATGCAGAGCCGGTCGGCGGGCAGGTAGATTGAAGCATGGAGAACACCTACTTCCGGAAGGGGTTCGGACTCAAGAACGAGATCGCCGGCCGGCTGACCGCGGATTATCACAGCGGCGTGGTCGAGGCACTGCGGGCTAGCAACTACCGGCTTGCGGTGGGTCCGCTCACCTTCCGGCTGGCGCGCGAGTTCGGCTTCTGCTACGGGGTCGATCGTGCCGTCGAGTATGCCTATGAGACCCGCACCAAGTTCCCCGGCCGGCGGCTCTTTCTGGTGGGCGAGATCATCCATAACCCTCACGTGAACCAGAAGCTGCGCGACATGGGCATCACCATTCTGGCCCATCAAGAGGACGGGGAGTTCGACTTCGCCGGTCTCACGCCGGATGATGTGGTTATCATGCCGGCGTTTGGGGTGACCATCCGTGACTTCGAACGGCTCCGCGCCGTCGGGTGCGTTCTGGTGGACACCACCTGTGGGTCGGTCCTCAACGTCTGGAAGCGGGTGGAGAGCTACGCCCGAGATGGGTTCACCGCGGTCATCCATGGAAAGCACTACCATGAGGAGACCAAGGCTACCGCCAGTCAGGTCATGAAATATCCTGAGGGGCGGTACCTGGTGGTGTTCGATATGGCGGAGGCGCGTTTGATTTGCGACTTCATCGAAGGCAGGGGCTCGGTTGCGATACTGGAGGCCAAGTTTCGTCAGGCGGTTTCACCCGGGTTCGCCTTCGAGCGAGACCTCACCCGGGTAGGGATCGCCAATCAGACAACCATGCTCTCCGGCGAGTCGCTGGCCATTGCCGCCGAGGTGCGCAACAGCATGGTCCACCGCCACGGACCGGAGGCGGCCGGCGACCACTTCAGGTCCTTCGACACGATATGTTCCGCCACGCAGGAGCGGCAGGACGCGATACTCGCCCTGCTGCAGGAGCCACTCGACGTCATGGTCGTAGTCGGTGGCTACAACTCGAGCAATACCTGCCACCTGGCGGCCCTGGTGAAGCAGCACGGCGTCACGGTCTATCACATCGAAGATGCCGCCGCGGTAGACGTGGACACCGGCACCATCCGGCACCAGCCGATCGGGAGCAAGACGGAGGTCGTGGACGCAGGCTGGCTGGGCAGCTCCAAGGTCATCGGGATTACCGCCGGCGCCTCGACGCCGAACAACAAGGTGGGGGAGACGATCGCACGCATCAGCGCCGTCGCTGGCGTGGATCTCGAGGCAGCGCTTGGGTAGGCTTGCCCGCTTTATCGACCTCAGCCATACAGTAGAGCACGGAATGACGACCTATCCCGGCCTTCCCGGCCCGATCATCTGCGATTACCTCAGCCGGGAGGCCTCCCGGGCTCAATACGGCCCCGGCGTCGAATTTCAGATCGGCAAAATCGAGATGGTGGCCAACACCGGCACCTATCTCGATGCTCCGTTTCACCGCTATGCCAACGGGAAAGACCTGGCTCAACTTTCACTCGAATCGCTCGCCGACCTCGATGCGGTCGTGGTGCACATCCCCGATGGGGCGGGCCGGGCCATCACCCACGCGGCGTTCGAGGGCGTCGAGGTCGAAGGCAAGGCGGTGCTGGTCGAGACCGGCTGGGACGTTCACTGGCGAACGGAGCGTTATCTCACCGGACATCCGTTCTTGACGGCCGACGCCGCGGACCACCTGACGGGCCGAGGGGTCAAGCTGGTGGGCATCGATTCACTCAACATCGATGACACGGCGGACGCGGACCGTCCAGTCCATTCGACGCTGCTCGCGGCCGGGGTGCCGATCGTCGAGCACATGTGTAATCTCGCCCGCCTTCCCGAGCGGGACTTCAAATTCTTCGCGGTGCCCGCCAAGGTCGCCGGATTTGGAAGCTGGCCGGTGCGGGCCTTTGGACATGTCCTTCCGTCAAACAACAGTCTCGGGCTTTCCCGCCGTCGCGCTTCGCTCGACTGAGCTGGAAGTTGTGGCCATCCCGAGCCTGGGGATGAAGCTCACCAACCTTCGCCGGCTCGACGGACGCGAGTGGCTCTGGCGCAGCGACCAGATTCCACTGGCACCGCCACAATCCGGCTCCTCCTATGTGGAAACCGCGGACAGCGGGGGCTGGGACGAGTGTTTCCCCACCGTCGGCCCATGCCCGGTTCCAGGCGCACCAGCTGGCACGGCTCCACTCCCGGACCATGGCGAGCTCTGGAGCGCCCTGTGGAGCAGTTCGGTGTACGATCAGGCGGAGGGGACTACGCTCGCAGGCTCCGCCCGAGGCATCGCTTTTCCCTACGAATTTCAGCGCCAGATCACGCTGGACGGTGATGAGCCGGTGGTGCGGTTCCGCTATCTGCTCCGGCACACCGGCGACAAGCCGTTTCCCTGGATCTGGTCGGCCCATCCCCTTCTGAACGTCCAGCCGGGGTCCGTACTCGAGCTGCCCGGCTTGAGCCAGGTGACGCTTGCCGCGGTCCATGGAAGCGCGGACCTCCCGTTACGCTCGGGGCAGGTTCTGCGCGACAACGACGTGGTGAGCTGGCCGGCCGCCATCGGCGGAGGCGCGCACCAGTTCACCTTTCCGGAAAAGGGTGCCTGGGCAATCAAGGCCTTTGGCGATCTGGGTTCTGACGGACGCATGATGCTGACCGATCCACGGAGGGGCGAGCGGCTCGAGTTCGTGGTGCGGCCAGAGCAGGTCCCACAGGTAGGGCTCTGGATCAACTGCCAGGGGTGGGCCCCGCCGGGACGCATCCCTTACTACAACATGGCACTCGAGCCTTGTATCGGAGCCCCGGATAGGCTCGATCTGGCGGTAACCGAGTGGCATACCGCCCAGATACTGCAGCCGGGTGATGAACGCGTGTGGTCGCTCGACGTGCGGCTGTTGGGTGAGAGCTAAGGCAGCATTTCGGCTACCGCTGCAATTGTCAGCGGGGCGCTTCCTTCGGCCCTGTTGTTGACCAGCAGATAGGCGGGGATCCTGGTTTTTACCGCTGCTTCCACCAGCCGCACCAGGTCTCTCCGCAGCTTCGGGTTGGGCTCGCGAATCCGATCGTAGGGCGCGAATACGTCTACTGCTTCATCGTACGTCCTGCCGGGCCGGAGGAGCGCGCGGGCGACGATGAACGGCGCGGAGATCGAGCCGGGAAGGTCGAGCTGGTGGCCGATGGGCGGCATGCGGGTCCAGGAGTTGAACACATGCGCTACGCCATGCTCCCGGAGCACCGCGAAGTACATGGGCGTCAGGAACTCTTCGTTTCGGATTTCGACGGCAAACTGTCCCTCCCGCGGTAACTCGGAGAAGAACTCATCCAGCCTGCTGGCAAACCGCTCGGCATCGATGCCGCTCGATTTTGCCAGGGTCTGAAACTCGAAGACGAACGGCCCGGTATGCTCAGCGAAGTAGCGTTGGTAGGGCTGGTATATCTCCTCCCCGAACAGCTCGGCATTGAGGAAATCGGGGTTGACCTTACCGGCCCGTGCCGGGTCCTGGGCCTTGGTGAAGGTGTGGACAGTCAGCTGGCTCCACACCTTGCTCAGGCAGGGAAAGCCCGGCGGCAGACGCTCGGCGTAGCTCCCAAGCACCTCTTCTGTCGGTGGAGCGTAGAAGCTCGAGTCAATCCCGACGGTAGCGAAGAGGGGAAACGCAGCGTACTCCTCCAGCATCTTTGCCGCCGCCCCCTTCGAGCCGTAGTCTCGATGGTATACCAGTCCGCGCCATCCCGGGTAGTTCCAGGTCGAGGTACCGAACCGCACCGTGGGTGGGATTCGGCGTCCCAGCCGCTCGAATCCGTCGAGATCCAGGGTGCTGCTCTCAGGGCCAGTCATGAATGCCTAGGTCTCGGGGACGATCCTGAAGACCCCACCACTGGCCTGGAGTACGTAAAGCTCACCGTTGGAATCTTCGCCGAAGCTGACGATCAGCCCTCCTGGACTGAGAGTCGGCCAACTGGCTTCGTCAGTCACGGTCCCCGCGGTGTAGCGAAAGCTCCTGACCCAGCCCTCGCAGAAATCGGCATAGAAATAATGACCCTGAAGCTCGGGGATGGCGCTGCCCCGGTAGACGTAGCCACCGGTGACGGAGCACCCCTCCTGGTGGGTGTACTCCAACACTGGCGGCGTCAGGCCGGTTTGATTGCACTCTGAACCGCGGAAACATCGAGAGCCTTCCATGATACTCCAGCCATAATTCACGCCTCTGCCCCCGCCATCCGCCGGTGTCGAGACGTCTATCTCCTCAATTTGGTTCTGACCGACATCGGCAATGTAAAGATCTCCAGTGCCCCGGTCGAAGCTGAATCGCCATGGGTTCCGCAGGCCGTAGCTCCACACTTCCGGGCGGGCAGCGGGATTTCCCGTGAATGGATTGTCGGCCGGCACGGTGTAGGGCTCTCCGGTTCGCACGTCTACCCGGAGGATGGAGCCGAGCAGGTCCGACAGGTCCTGGCCGCGGCCCTCGGGATCACCGCTCGAGCCCCCATCACCGAGTCCCAGATAGAGGAAGCCATCGGGTCCGAACGCTACCTGTCCCCCGTTGTGGTTGGACGCCGGCTGAATGGCCGCCAGGATCAGCTGTTCGCTGGCGGGGTCGGCGCGATCCGGATCGACCGAAACCTGGAAGCGAGATAACGCGGTGTTACCGGCCAGATCGGTGTAATGGACCACGAAACGTCCATTGGTGGCGTACTCCGGGTCGAAGGCAAGGCCGAGCAGGCCCTGTTCGCTTCCTGACGAGACTTTGGCGCTCAAATCCAGAAAAGCATCGGGAAGAAGAACTCCTTCCTTCACGATCCGGATGCCACCAGTCTTCTCGACGATGAACAGCCGGGCATCTCCCGCAGGAGCCGTCAGGTACAGGGGGACACGCAAGCCTGTAGCCACCTCCTGAAGGCGCGCTCCCGTCCCCGCTGGCGGTCCAACCGGGGCGTCTCCCGAGCAGGCACTGGCACCGGAGCCGGTAGCAAGCGAGAGTCCGGCACAGGCGAGCAGGTGAGACAGGCGCATGGTTGAATCCTTAGTGGTAGTCGGCGTGCCATGAGACGAATGGGATGGATCCTGGCCGCATGGCTCATGCTTCTCGGAAGTTGTAGCCTCTAGGGCTGTAACGGTGTCACGAGTGACGCTGGAGCTCAGGCAGACTCGGTCGTCCACCTCACCTGTCGTGGTGGCTTTGGCGGTCCACAATCGAAATGATTTTCCCCTGTCGACCACGCGTATGGAGGTCTCGCTCCGCCGCTGGCTCTGGAGAGGCGCGCTCCCCGACACACCTCCGGACCCTCGACACCGGCAGCCACCGATTCTCGGTGAGCGGGCGAGCCACCTTCGAGACCCCCATCGGCACCCGAAAGGTGGCGTTTCGCCGAGGAAGGGGAGATGATCTTCGGCCAGCGCCAGTAAGCTAGCGTTGCCGGAGCTTGGCCCTCGCCCTGTCTAAACGTTCCAGGTGAGTGACCGTCACAGTGACTGCCCCGAACTCCTCCTCCACCTTGCCGCGAAAGATGAAGGGACCCTGGTCGAACAGGACATGACCACGCTCACGATAGACCTGGGGAAAGAGTACCGCCTCGATCAGCCCGTAACCATCATCGAAAGTCGCGAACTCCATCGGCTCCTCCTTGGCGGTGTGTACCGGCTTGGCCGGGGTGAGCATGCCGGCAGCCAGGATGTGCCCCCCGACGTGTTGATGCAGCTCGGTACTGGGGCAGAGCCGGAAGCGACGAAGCCGGTTGGCGTGAAGCTGCATGGGGTGCGCGTCGGTGATGAATCCCAGCGTCTCGTACTCCTCCCGGCGGCGGCGCTCGGGGGAGTATTCCTTGAGGACAGGGACGGCAGGGAGGTCTTCGAACCAATCGGCGGTAGGGCGGTACGGCGGTACGACGGTACCACTACCACCGTTCCCTCCTTCCCTCGTTCCCTCCTTCCCTCGTCCCGCTGAGTCCACCGCCCACAGCATCATCGGCCGAGTCCACCCGCCGGCGACCGAATCGAGCGCGCCGACTTTGATCAGCAGGCGGAGGTCGGACGGGACGATTCCGGTCCGGGAGCGGAAGTCGAGGAGGCTTCTAAACGGTGAGTCGGGCTCCGTTGCGCTGTCATCCTGAGCGCAGCAAAGGATCGCGTCGGTACCGCGTGCCATGAAGATCCGCTCCACCCCATTCGCCGACAGTCCCTTCACGAACTGCAACCCGATCCGGATCTCCTGTCCCCTGCCGCTGCAGCGAAAGTCGCTGGCGTTGACGTCGGGTGGCAGGATCGTGAGCCCCATGCGTATGGCCTCGGCGACATAGGCGAACGCATGGTAGAACCCACCCCCATTGGACAACACCGCCGCCATGAACTCCGCCGGGTGGTTGGCCCTGAGCGCGCAGGAGTGCTGGGCCACCTGGATGTAGGAGCACGAATGGCCCTTGCAGAAGCTGTACCCCGCAAAGGACATGATCATCTCCCAGACCTGCTTGGCCGCATCGGGGTCTCGCCCCAGGCGCATCGCACCGGTAAAAAACTCCTCGGCGTAGGCGGCGAGGTGCTTGGCCGGCCGCTTTTTGGAGAGCGCCTTGCGAAGCCCGTCGCCGGTGGCAGGCGGCATCCCGGCGAAGGTTGCGCAGACGTTCACCACGTCCTCCTGATACACCATGATTCCGAATGACTCCGTCAGGGTGTTCTGGAGCGATGGATCGAGCGGCTCGTAGGGCGCCCCGTGGCGCAGCCGCTCGAGATAGAGCCGGATGTACTTGTTCGATGCCGGCCGGATCATGCTGGTATTGAGCACCAGCAGCTCGAAGGTGTCAGCCTGACTCTTGGCGCACAGCAGCCGGGAGGCGGGCGACTCGGTGTAGAAGACGCCCATCGTTTGTCCGCTGCGAAACAGCCGCTTGGCGCCCTCATCGTCACCCGCTGCCGACGAGGTATAGTCGATGCGGTGGGTGGTGTGGCCGTGAACCGCGTCTATGGCATCGCGAATCACGGCGAGGGACCGGTTGCCGAGCAGGTCGATCTTCACCAGCCCGGCATCCTCGGTACCGTCCTTCTCGAACTGGATGACCGGCACGGAAAGATCGGGATAGCCATCGAGCGTCTTGGCGGCGCACTCCACCGGCACATAGTCGGTGAGGGGGGAAGGCGTGATCACGACGCCGCCCGGGTGCACGGACAGGTGGCGGGGAACTCCGACAAGACTCTCCGCTAGCCGGGCGAAGTCCCGCCAGTGGGAGTCGAGCTGGAGTCCCCGGAAATTCGGATGGGAGACGATCAACTTGTCCAGCCGATCCCCGGTCTCATAGAAGAATGGAATGCGCCGAGTGACCTCTCGGATCTCTCCCGCCGGCCGGCCGTGCACCTTGGCCACCTCACGCAACGCGCCGCGGGTCTGAAAGGTGTTGTGATTGGCTACCATGGCGGAGTGCATGCGAGGGTAATGACGGAAGACGTAAGCCAATATCTTGTCGCGCTCGTCCCAGGGGAAATCGAGGTCGATGTCCGGGGGATCCTGGCGCTCGAGGTTGAGAAAGCGCTCGAAGATCAATCCGCAGCGAATCGGGTCTACGTGGGTGATGCCGAGACAGTAGCTCACCACCGAGTTGGCCACCGAGCCTCTGCCGCAATGCGTCGGCGCGTGGCGGATGATGTCGTGTACCACCAGGAAGTAGTCGGCGAAGCCCTTGTGAGCGATGATGCCGAGCTCCAGATCCAGCCGGTCACTCAGCTCGGGGGTGATCGTCCGGTACCGCCCCCGCGCCCCCTCGAGTGCGAGCTCCCGCAGCTGCGCGAAGGCGGAGCTGGTATCTGCGATGCGAGGAGGCACGGTTCGCTGACCGATCGGGATCCGGTAAACACACCGTTCTGCGATGTCCATCGACGCGCGGATTGCCTCGGGGCAGTCGGGGAAGTGACGCGCCAGCTCTTCGGTCGGACTGAGCCAGGCTCCGGGGGGCCAGACCTCCTCGGCTGGGAGTGCGGACAGCGTGGTGTTCAGCGCGATGGCACGGAGCAAACGGTGCCGGCTCCAGTCCCCCGCGTTGGCGGCGACCACTCCGTTGGTGGCGACGGCGGGCAGTCCCAGCCGGCGCGCGGCGGCCAGGGTCTCATGGCGCCTTCTGCCGGGGCGAAGCTCGGCGTAGAGATTTTCGGGTCCGCTGAGGCGGACCGTCCGTTCCAGAAAACCAATATCGCGGGAGAGCAGGACCAGCCCTTCGCGATCATTGATGAGGGTGTAAAGGGGATTTCGGGGATGCTCCGCCCGGGTGGGTCTGCTGGCTCCGTCGGGTCGCGCCGGACAACCCGGCCTCTCCACCCCTTGCGCGCCCTCCTCTGCCAGCAGGCCCACCCGGGCTACGTTGTCTCGTTCCCTCCAGTGGATTTGCGTGATTGCACGACATAGAGCTGCCCAGCCTTTCTCATTCAGAGCGAGTGCCACCACCTCCTGTCCATCGGCAACGAGATGGGCGCCGAGTATGGGACGCACGCCCACCGCATCGCAGGCACGCTGGAACTCGACCGCTCCATAGACCCCATTGGTGTCGGTGCAGGCGAGCGCGCTGAATCCCCGCTCGGTCGCTGCCTGGGCGAGTATCTCGGGACTCGAGACGCCGAGGCCGAAGGAAAAGTGGGTGTGGACGTGAAGGTGGGTGAACATGATTAACGGCGTGAACGGTGAACGGTGAACAGTGAACGGGGCATGGCAATAACAATGTGATGAACGACGCGATCTCCCGTTTACCGTTCACCGTTCACTGTTCACACTTTTGTTTTCGAGAAACTCGTTGAGAAGACGATTGATCTCGTCCGGCTTGTCGAGCTGGATCCAATGCCCGGTTCCTTCCACCATCCGGTGGGGGAATCCCGCCCCCAGGCGGTGAAGGCTGGACGGCGTGTCGTTGTGCGGTGTGATGACCGACAGCCTGGGCCCACTATATCGGGCGAGCGCCGGATCGGGATCGAACTGCATCACATCCCGCAGCACCTGAACCATCGTTTCCCGCGGCGTTGCCTCGAGATCGGCGAGCAACCGCTTCCGAACCGCGCTGTCTGGTCCGGCTATGGTGGTCCAGTATCCCCGGCTGGTGCTGTGGTAACTCGACTCGAACCCGGCGAGGAAGGCTTTCGACTCGGCCGGAGGGATCTGCTTGCCATCGCCGATCGGGTCTACCAGAACCAGCCCCGCCACGCGATCCGGGTGGGCGCCGGCGTACGCCAATGCCACTCCGCCACCCATGCTATGGCCCACCAGCACGAAGCGGGTGAGTCGCAGTGTATCGACTACTGCGGCAATGTCGCCGGCCATGGCTGCGATCGTGTAGTCGCTATCCGTGGGCGACTCGGAGCGACCGTGCCCGCGGAGGTCGAGCGCAACCGTCCGGCGATCTCGGCGGAGGTACGCGAGCTGAGCAGCCCAGTGGGTGGAGTTTCCAGCGAGTGAGTGCACCAGGACCACCGGCAGGCTCCCTCTTCCGCCGTCATCTACCGCAATGGCTCCGGCGGGACCGGGTATTCTCGCGGGATTCATCGGCTCACTGCCACAGGCGACGAGGAGGGCTGCAGCAAACAACGAACGCAAACGCATCGGTAGCCTCGTAGTCGACAGGTGAGCATGCTAGCGCGACCAGGCCGGCCCCTGATCGAGGACCCGGGAATACACCGGGCAGCTCGGGACGTGCGCACCGGGCAGGTAGCCGATGCTCATCAGGAACTCGCCGACGATCTCGCCTCCGGTGAAGCGAAAGGTCTGCTTGAAGAGCTTCACCCAATCCTCCTTGCTGCGGGGATGGTGCGCGGCAAGCCAGCCGGCGAATGAGCCGTGCGTCTTGCGGAGCTCCAGGATCCGGCCGGCATTGGCAATGGCAGCGTCCACCTTTAGGCGATTACGAATGATGCCCGGATCGGCGAGGAGGCGAGCGCGGTCTGCCTCGCCATAGGCTGCTACGACCTCCGGGTCGAAGCCACCATACGCCTGCTGAAACGCCGCCCGTTTCTTGAGAATAGTGAGCCAGGAAAGGCCGGCCTGGTTGATTTCCAGCACCAGCCGCTCGAACAGCTCGGCATCGCCCTCGAGCGGGAAGCCGTACTCCCGATCGTGGTAGGGACCGTGCCATTCGTGCTCCGGTGCGGCATCACAGTAGGAAGTCATGAGCTGGGAGCGAGGAGCTTGTGGCCTGGAACATTGGAATATTGGTCGCCTCTCGTCGCCATATACTTATTAATGAACGCCCAGCTCCTGGCTCCCAGCTCCTAGCTAAGAAAAATCCATGCGCGCGGTGATTTACGAGGGAACCGGCGGTCCCGAAGTCATCACCATCGGTGAGGTGCCCAAGCCCGAGGTCCGGCCCGATCACATCCGGGTGCGGGTTCACGCAGCAGGGTTGAACCGGGCCGACCTGATCCAGCGTCGCGGGCATTATCCGGCCCCCCACGGGTGGCCGGCGAATATTCCGGGGCTCGAGTACGCCGGCGAAGTCGAAGCGGTGCGGCCAGGTGTCACCCGGTGGAAAATAGGCGATCGGGTGATGGGGCTCGTAGGCGGCGGTGCGCAGGCGGAGTTCGTGGTGGTGCACCAGGACGAGGTACTTCCAATCCCCCCTGGGTTGTCGTACGCCGAGGCGGCCGCAATCCCGGAGGCGTTCCTGACGGCATACGATGCGCTGGTGACCCGGAGCCGTCTGCAGGCCAACGAGCGGGTACTGATCCACGCAGTGGGAAGCGGTGTGGGCACCGCGGCGGCGCAGATTGCCAAGCAACTCGGCGCTACGGTGCTTGGCACGTCGCGCAGCGGCGACAAGCTCACGCGGGCTCTGGTCTATGGGCTCGATATCGGGATTGATACCACCCGAACGCCCTTTCGCGATATCGTGGGAGAACCAGTCAACGTAGTGCTGGATGTTCTCGGAGGCCCCTCCTTTGCCGATAATCTGGCGGTGCTGGCCCCCCGCGGCCGCCTGATTATGCTTGGCTTCCTGGCCGGCAGCGTCACCGAAGCCGATCTGGCGCCGATTCTCCGTAAACGGCTGGAGGTGGTCGGCACGGTCATGCGGACGCGGGGTTTGGAGGAGCGGATCCCGCTGGTGCGCGAGTTCGCCGCCACCATGCTGCCGCTCTTCGACCCAAAAATGGAGCGGGGTGCCCCTCTCCGCCCGGTGCTGGAGCGGACCTATCCGATGGCTCAGCTGGCCGACGCGCATCGGGTCATGGAAGGCAATGCGACCTTCGGGAAGATCGTGGTGGAATGGTGAGAAGTGAGAGGTGAGAAGTAAGAGGGCCACCGTGCACAGCCCGGCTGCCGTAGCGGGTACGGATGTGATCGAGGGCATGCTGAAGAGTGGAATCAGACTCCGCTGCATGACTGTCCCGCTGACCCGCCGCCCTGCTGTCCCACAACTCTAGCTGCGCTCCCGCCTCCATCAGCCGGTCCAGCGTGAGCGCGACTGCTCGCACCGCCAGGCGTCTGGTGTTGGCCAGTACAAAGGCTCGGCGGGCGGCGTCCCAGAGCTCCGCGTCGAGCACTGCCGCTCGGAGTGGCACGGCGCGAGCACCGGCGGTATAGTCGGCGTAGGTCGCTTCTACCCGCAGCCGTCCCGCGGTGAGTCCGCGCTGGCGGAGCCGGCGGCCGAGCCGCTCGCTCATCAGGCGGAGCAGGGGATAGAGAATGCCGATGTCGTTGGTGTCGGTGGTCAGGGCATGCGCCAGGTGAAACTCGGCCTGCCGCTCGGGCGGGAGCACCGGCCGGGGGTCGATGCCTTGCGCCCGCGCCCGGAGCGTCCGCCCTTCACGGCCGAAGACGGCGCAGAGCGCACTCTCGGGAATGGCCGCAACCTCGCCGATGAGATCGAGCTGATAATCCTCCAGCCTCGCCCGCATGCTGGTGCCAAGCTCGGGTAATACCTCGAGAGGATGAGGGGCGAGAAACCCCCGTTCGTCTCCCGCCGGGACATACAGTGACTCATCCCAGTGCCCACCCGTCCGCCCGTCCGCCCGTCCGCCCGTCCGTCTGTCCGCTTTTATAGCTGCCTGGCTCACCAGCTTGTTGCTGGCCACCCCCACCGACACCGAGAAACCGAGCCGCTCGCTGGTCTCCCGCCGGATGCGCGCGGCCACATCCTGCGGCGGACCGAAGAGCCGTCCGGTTCCGGTGAGATCGAGAAAGGCGTGGCCGTAGCCCCGGGGCTCGATAGTTGGCGCGTAGATCCGGAGGATCTCATGCAGTGCGCGGGAGGCGCTGGCGTAGAGCCGGGGGTTGGGGGGAAGGACGATGAGATCGGGGCAGAGCCGCTGCGCTTTCCGCACCGGCATTCCTCGCTCCAGGCCGGCCAGCCGGGCTTCGGCCGACAGGGCCAGGATGGTGGCCCGGTCGGCGCCGGGTGGTGCTACGGCCAGCGGCCTCGTTCGGAGCGCGGGCGCAACGAGACCTTCCAGGGAAGTGCAAAAAGCGGGCGGGTCGACGAACAATACAGAACGGAGCATTCTACTTGTCCGACCACACCGCCAGCTCGTGGCCGCTCGGATCAGTAAAGTGAAACCGGCGTCCACCGGGGAAGCTGAAGATCGGGCGAACGATCTTTCCGCCGGCCTGGGTCACCCTCTTCTCCATCGCCTCGAGGTCGGCCGCATAAATGACCACCAACGGTCCACCGATCCGCACCTGCGTTGTCGTCTGAAAACCACCGCTCAGCCGCCCATCGGAGAAGCTGGCGTAATCCGGCCCGTAGTCTTCGAAGCTCCAGCCGAAAGCAGCGCCATAGAACCGCTTGGCGTCAGGCACGCTCTGGACGGAGAACTCGATGTAATCGATGCGACGATCGTGCTCCGCGTTGCTCATAGAGGATTCCTCTTGATAGAGGCGCGTGACGAAAAGCGTGAACAGTAAACAGTGAACAGTGAACGGGTACTGCTAACAGACTCTCGTGGTGAGCCCCCCGTTCACCGTTTACCGTTTACGCTTTTTCATAGTAGAACTGCCTGCTCGTCACTCGTTTCCGTCTCTCGGCGTGGAGCGCGGCCCTCGAGCTGCCGGCGGCGGCGACCACCCGCTCCGCGGGTACCCGCTTCTTCAATGGAAAAGCCATAGGTCTGCTTCAGCAGGCGAAGCCGGCGGCTCAGCGCGTCCTGATAGCTCTGGCTGACATGATCCTTCCCGGCATAGTGGCGTCGATACCGCTCGGCCAGCGCCGGGAACTCCTTGGTCAGGAAGGGAAGGAAGCGGTGCCGCGCCGCGGGGCCGAGCCGGAGCGCCGACCCAACCACGTAGCGGGCGCCCGCCTCCTTCGCCGCCTCCATCAACCGGGCCAACCCCGCCCAGTCGTCGGTCACTCCCGGAATGATCGGCGCTACCAGGAGTCCGGCGTGGATGCCCCCTTCGGTGAGCCGGCGAAGGGCCCGAAGGCGCGCGGCTGGTACCGGTGATCGGAGCTCGAGCAGCCGCGCGAGCCGGGCGTCAGCGGTGGCGAGCGAGATGTTGACGGTTACCTCGTTGCGCTTTGAGATCGCCTGGAGGAGGTCCAGGTCGCGAGTGACGAGGGAGGACTTGGTGATAATACCGATCGAGAGCCCGTGATAGGAGCGCAGCACCTCCAGGATCTGGCGGGTGAGCCGGAACTGCCGCTCCGCCGGCTGGTAGGGATCGGTGGCGGTGCCGATTACCAGAGAGTGGCCGGCGAGCCTGGCGGGATTGAGCGTCCGCGATAGCACCTCGGCGACATCGGTTTTGACCAGGATCTCTTTCTCGAAGGACTCCCAGGGGGGCCGCGGGGCCGCGGGGCCGCGGAGCAGTGGTTCCGAACCCACATGCTCTTCGACGTCACTGCCTTGCTGCCCAGCTGCCCAGCTGCCCTGCTGCCTCGCCCTTTCTACCGTCCACCGATGCGTGTCTCTCGCGTAGCAGTAGGTGCAGCCGAACTCGCATCCGACATAGGGATTGATCGACCAGAATCCCATGCCGGTGGAAGCGGGTGTGTTAAGCACCGAGTTGACCGGCAGGCCGATGAACCTGGTGCCCCGATTCCGCTGGTCCAGGACGGGCAGCGGGGCGGGTGCCCTCTGGGCGGGCGAGCGGCTGGGCAGAAGGTCTAATTGAGGAGCTCCTTGCTCTTCAACTCGTTCTTTCTGTCCATCCGTCCGCCCGTCCATCCGCCCGCCTGTCACCCGCACCGCCCCCACCCGCACAGGGTGCAACTGATGCAGCCCGATGACGGCACGACTGGGCCTTCGCACTCGGGGCAAACACGAATGACGCTCTCCGGATAAGCCTGTCCGTTCGAGGGGGAAGGGGCTGGACGATCGGCGGGAGGACCAGGGTGGGACTGAAGTGGCGACATACAACCCCCCAAAGCTTCTTCGGTATCTGTTCGGTCTACGTACCGAATATATACCGAAGACACTCAAGGGCGTCAAGCACCCTCAGATCGTTTGCAGCTGAGCCCGTTGTGTCATACCCCGGCCGGCCCTACCCGGGGCGGACAGCTGTCCAGCCAGGCCTGCTCCGCCGGATCGAACACCCGCGACCGGGTGAGAAACCGTAGGCCGAGTGGGGCCTCGAGCGAGAAGCCGCTCCCCCGGCCCGGCACCACGTCGATCAGTAACTGAGTGTGGCGCCAGACCTCGTACTGCTGGCCGCCGATATAGACCGGCACCCCGTCCACCTCACCCAGCTGTACGTCCCGTTGCCCCACCCGGAACTCGCCCGCCGGGTAGCACATCGGCGAGCTGCCGTCGCAGCACCCGCCCGACTGATGAAACATGAGCGGTCCGTGCTCCGCCATCAGCTGGCGGAGCACGGCCTTGGCCTCGGGGGTGATGTCCACCCGCGAAACGCTCATCGGCCTAGAAGAAGCCAAGCTTCTTGGGGCTGTAGCTCACCAGCAGGTTTTTGGTCTGCTGGTAGTGGTCGAGCATCATCTTGTGGTTTTCGCGTCCGAAGCCCGACTGCTTGTAGCCCCCGAACGCCGCGTGAGCCGGATAGGCGTGGTAGCAGTTGGTCCACACCCGGCCGGCCTTGATGGCTCGGCCCATCCGGTAGCAGGTGTTCGCGTCGCGGCTCCACACCCCGGCACCGAGGCCGTAGAGTGTGTCGTTCGCGATCTCGAGCGCATCGTCCTGGGTCTTGAACTTGGTGACCGACACCACCGGGCCGAAAATTTCCTCCTGGAAGACCCGCATCCGGTTGTGCCCTTCTAGGATGGTGGGCTGGACGTAGTATCCGTCCTTCAGCTCGCCCGGATGCACCCTGCGGGCGCCACCGGTCAGTACCTTCGCCCCCTCCTTCTTCCCGATGTCGATGTAGCTCAGGATCTTTTCGAGTTGGTCGTTGGACGCCTGAGCTCCGATCATGGTCTTCGAGTCGAGTGGGTTTCCCTCCACGATGGCCTCGGTGCGGGCCACCGCCCGCTCCATGAACCGGTCGTAGATGGACTCCTGTACCAGGGCCCGGGAAGGACA
>JBKJZM010000174.1:0-9514 GCA_046715295.1 Gemmatimonadales bacterium
CGCTTACCATCACCTCGCGGGAGTCCAGGATCATGCCCCCCCAGGAAGGAGTCGGCGGCTGGATGCCGAGCCCGAGAAAGGAGAGCCCGGCCTCGAGCAGGATCACGTCACCAACGCCCAGCGTCGCTGCCACCAGCAGCGGCCCGAGCGCATTCGGGAGCAGGTGGCGAAAGATAATCCGGCGCCGCCTGGCGCCGAGCGCCTCTGCGGCCCGTACGTAGGCTTCCTCCCGTATCCGGAGCACTTCCCCGCGCACCAGCCTGCTGGTGGCGAACCAGCCGGTGGCGCCAATGATCAGGATCAGCGCCAGCACCGGCACCCGCTCCCAGACCGCGAGCACCAGCAGAAGGATAAAGAGGCGCGGAATGGCGAGCGCGCCGTCGACCAGCCGCATGAGGGCCGCATCGATCGCGCCTCCCCAATACCCCGACACGATGCCGACTGCCGCGCCCAGGGTGACCGAGAGTGCCACGGCAAGGAGCGCCACGCCAAGAGAAATGCGCGCGCCGGTCACCACGCGAGCGAGCACATCCCGACTGAGCTGGTCGGTGCCGAACGGGTGGCCCAGTCCCGGTGGACGCCCGCCAGCAAGAATGTCGGGTTGGGCGAGCGGATCGGGCAGCAGCGCGGGCCCCAGGATTGCGGCAATCGCGATGATGAACAGCAAGACCGCGCCGGTGCGCCCGCGGGGATTCAGCCACGCGCTTCGGAGGGTCTCCCGGATCGCCGTCACCCGATCCGCACCCGGGGATCCAGCAGGGCGTAGGCCACATCGGTGAGAAAACCGCCGGCAACCACCAGCGCGGCCACCAGCAGGGAAGCCCCCATGAGGAGTGGATAGTCCCGGCTGCCTACGGCACCCGCCGCCAACGATCCCAGGCCCGGCCACGCAAACACGGCCTCGACGAACACCGACCCACTCACCAGGATCGGAAGCCAGAGACCGAACAGGGTGATGATCGGGAAGAGGGCGTTACGCCAGGCATGCCGCCAGGTGACCACACGCTCGGGCAATCCCTTCGCTCGCGCCGTGACTATATATGGGAGACGCAGCACCTCCAGCATTGCCGCTCGCTGATATCGCATCGTCGCTGCGATGCTCACCACAGAAAGCGTCAGGACTGGAAGTACGAGATGCCGCACTATGTCGAGCGCTTGGGTCAGAACGCCGGCACTGGGGCTCAGCAGCGGATCCTGCATTCCCGCCGCCGGTAGCAGGCGCCATTCCACCCCGACCAGCCAGGCGAGCACCAGGCCCAGCCAGAAGGAGGGCATCGCGTAGCCGGTGAGCGAGAGCGTGGTCAGCCAGCGGTCTTCCCTCGCGCCATGGCGCACTGCCTGCCGGACGCCGAGCCACAGGCCCAAGGTAAAGTTGAGCAGGAGGACGCTGCCGCCGAGAAGGATGGTGGGTGGCAACCGCTCGGCCAGCAGGGCGCTGACCGGACGGCCCTGCTCGATCGACACGCCGAGATCGCCGCGGAGCAGCCCCCCCACGAACGCAGCCAGCTGCCTACCGATCGGCTGGTCCAGCCCGTAGCGAGCCCGGAGCACCTCCACTTCCTTCTGGGAGATGGGCCGGTCCGCACTCAGGCGGAACAGCGGGTCACCGGGCGCGGCTCGCATCAGTATAAACAGAAGGCCAATGGCAACCGCGAAGGTGGCGACCGCCTGCAGCGCCCGCCGGAGCAGCCACCCGCCCACCTTACTTGCTCCGGCCGGAGACCGGGACCGGAGTCACAGACCACTTTCGCAGCGTCAGCCAGGAGGACTGGGGGCTGATGGTCACGCCCCTGAAGCGGCGGTTTACCGCGTACATGAAGGCTGGCGCGTAGAGAAACGTGGCCGCCGCATCCTCCTCGATCTGCTTCAGCGCCTCGATCCACCTCTCGCCGGGATCTCCCTGCGCGCGCACCGCCTGCTCCATCAGCGAGTCCACCCCACGGTTGCAGTATCCCGCGATGTTGTTCCCCCCGGTGCAGGTCCAGCTCTGGGTCAGGCCGGAGGGCGAGGGATCCTGGTTCACCGCCGAGAAATCGACGTCGAAGTCACCCGCCGAGCGACGTTCGATATAAATCGGGAACTCCAGCTGCTGAATCTCGATCTGCACCCCGATCCGGCGAAGCTGCTCCTGTATCAAGGCAGCCATTTGCCGCCTTATTCCGCTGGTGTTGGGAAGCGAGAGCACCAGCCGGAGGGGACGCCCCTCGCGGTCGAGTGTGCCGTCGTCATCAGAATCGCCCCAGCCGGTGGCGGCCAGGAGCCGTCGCGCCTCGCGAACGTTGGGTCCCTCCGCCCGGGGGGAGCGGTGCCGGATCCAGAGGAGCTGGGACACTGGTCCATAGGGCACCGTGCCGTGGGAACCGAACACGGCCTGAACCAGTTGATTCCGGTCGAGCCCCAGGGTAATTGCGCGGCGTACTCTGTTGTCGGCCAGGATTGGGTGGGGCCTCGCCCGGTTCCTGGGATCGCGTTGATTGAAGAGGAGAAATCCCATGGTCGACGAGGGCACGGCGATGAGACGGAGTGTCGTATCGGCCACAACCCGGCTGACCGACGGCGGCGGAACAATATCCATCGCATCCGCCTGGCCGCTGAGGAGCAGGTTGAGCCGGGCCGATGGCTCGACGGCGGTGCGCAGGATCACCCGCTCGATCTTCGGCTTGCCCAGGAAGAAATCCGGCACCGCCGCCAGCTCGACAAATTGACCCGGTACGCTGCGTACCCACCGATACGGGCCGTTGCCGACCGGGCTGGTGGCGAAGCTCGAGCGGCCAACCGAGTCGGGTGGAATGGAATCCAGCAGGTGGGCCGGAATCGGGGGGGCATGATAGGTGGCGTCGTAGAACTGCTCCGCGTAATGCCGGGCGAAGCGAAACACGACGCGAGAGTCGCCCTCGGCCGTTACCGACGTGATCTGCCGGAGCAAGTCGGACAGGCGAGGCGCGATGTCGGGATTCTTGGCTCGGGCGAATGTAAACACCACGTCGCGAGCGGTGACGGGGGCCCCATCGTGCCATCGCGCGCGGGGATCGAGATCAAATACGAGCGTCGTCGAATCGCGACGAGTCCAGGACCGCGCCAGCGCCGGCACAAAGTCGCGGTCGCCTGCGGTCAGCAGTTTGGGTCCCAGCTCCGCCAGACGGAGAAACAGTTGATCGGCGACATCGAAATTGCCGACGCCGTTTGCCGCTCCCTCCATCAGGGTCGGAACCGGGGTGGTTGCCTGTTGCCCGGTGACGATGACGATGCCGGTGGCGCGATCGGATTGGGCGCCGGCCTGGACGCTGGTCCACGCGGCCAGGACGGCAACCATGGCGAGCCGCGACCTCCACCGCGTCGCTGTGCTCACCGCGCCCACGTCCACGCGGCAGAACGGTAGTGGGCGTAGAGTACAGCGGCGCTATGCAGCACTGGCTCGGGATCCGGATCCCTGGTCCACTCGGCGGGCCAGCGTGCGCCGGCTGCCCCGGTGATGGCCTGGGTGACCTCGCGGCTTTGGAGCGACGTGGCCCGATCCGGGTTCTGCGGAGGCCGGGCAAGGATTGCACCTCGGGTGAGGCCGAGGACGAAACTCTGGTTGTCCTGCAGCAGTATGGAGCCGTGCTGGAGCAATGCCGCTCCCTGCCGGAACTGAGCGCTGCCGACGACCTTCCGCCCTCCAATCATGATTTCGCCACCCGCCGGCTGAGAGAAACAGGGCCCGCCATCGAGCGGGGGCGTGCGCATCGGTGGCGCCAGCGCAGCACTGGCGCCAAGTCCTCGAAGTGCGTCGGCGAGCATGCCATGGATCTCGAAATAGGCTGCAGGAAGCGAGCCGAAGCGCGTGCTCGGGGCGGCCACGGCGTAGGTGAGCTCCTCGGCGTGCCAGACGGCCCGGCCGCCGGTGGGTCGTCTCACCGTATCCAGGCCGAGTTCCGTGATGCGCTCTGAGTCGTAGCGGCGGGTGGCGGGCTCATGGCGGCCGAACGACAGACAGTGGGGCGCCCATCGATATAGCCTGAGCCAGCTTTCGCCCTGCCGCTCGGCCCGCTCGAGCAGCGCGTGGTCGATGGCCATGTTGGCCCAGCCGGGGCGGGGGGTTTCGTCTATCCACAGATTCCATCCGCTACCACGGAACGATCCTTCGCTGCGCTCAGGATGACATTGCGCCTTCTCCGTCCTCTCCGCCGTCTCCGTCCTAGCCATAGGCTTCGATGGGCGGACAGCTGCACATCAGGTTCCGGTCCCCATACGCGCTATCAATGCGCCCTACGGTCGGCCACACCTTGTATCCCCGTACCGCTTGCGTGGGGTAGGCGGCCCGCTCCCGTGGGTACGGGCGGTCCCATGAGTCGGAGATGACCTGCTCCAGGGTGTGAGGAGCGTTGGTCAGAAGGTTGTTTGTCCGGTCGGCCCGGCCCTCCTCGATCTCCGTGATCTCCTTCCGGATGGCTATCAGCGCATCGCAAAACCGGTCGAGCTCCTCTTTCGATTCGCTCTCCGTGGGCTCGATCATGAGGGTGCCCGCCACCGGAAACGAGACCGTCGGCGGGTGGAAGCCGTAGTCGATGATCCGCTTCGCGATGTCCTCCACCTCGACTCCGGCGGAGTTCTTGAAGGGTCGGGTATCGATGATACACTCGTGCGCCACCAGCCCGTTCTGGCCGGTGTAGAGCAGGGGATAGTGGTCCGCCAGCCGGCGGGCCACATAGTTCGCGCTGAGGATGGCGATCCGGGTCGCTTCGGTCAGGCCGTCGTAGCCCATGAGCGCGATGTAGGCCCACGAGATCGGCAGGATTGCGGCACTGCCCCAGGGCGCGGAGGAGATGGTGCCGCACGCCAGGGGATGGTTCAGATCCACGACGGGGTGGCCCGGCAGGAAGGGAATCAGGTGCGCGGCCACGCCGATCGGGCCCATGCCGGGTCCGCCACCCCCGTGGGGAATGCAAAAGGTCTTGTGCAGGTTCAGGTGGCAGACATCGGCGCCGATGTCGCCCGGGCGGCAGAGCCCCACCTGGGCGTTCATGTTGGCGCCATCCATGTACACCTGCCCGCCATGCTCGTGCACGATCCGGCAGATCTCTTTGACTGAGCCCTCGAACACCCCGTGGGTCGAGGGGTAGGTGATCATCAGCGCCGCCAGAGTATCGCGGTGGGCCGCCGCCTTGGCCCGGAGATCGTCCAGATCGATGTTGCCCTTGGGATCGCTCTTGATCGGCACCACCTTCATGCCGGCCATGACGGCGCTCGCCGGGTTGGTGCCGTGGGCCGACTGGGGAATGAGGCAGGTAGTTCGATGCGCGTCACCGCGGGAGCGATGGTAGGCCCGCAGAACCAGCAGTCCGGCGTACTCGCCCTGCGATCCCGCGTTGGGCTGCAGCGAGACCGCGGCGAAACCGGTGATCTCGGCCAGCTGGTACTCCAGCTGGCTGAAGAGCAGCTGGTAGCCAGCCGCCTGGTCCCGGGGGGCGAACGGGTGCAGCCGGTTGAACTCGCGCCAGCTTACCGGCATCATCTCGGTGGTGGCGTTCAGCTTCAGGGTGCAGGAGCCCAGTGGAATCATCGCCGAGGTGAGCGACAGGTCGCGCGACTCGAGCCGCTTGATGTAGCGCAGCATCTCGGTTTCCGAGTGATGCCGGTGGAACACGGGGTGCTCGAGGAAAGACGTTTTTCGTGTCAGCGCGGCCGGTATGGCGCGCTCGTTCTTCACGCCGATGTCGTCCAGCATGAAGGGAAGCGCCTCGTTCAGCGAGAAGATCGAGATGAGGTCCGCCAGATCGCCCAGCGTCACCGTCTCGTCCAGCGCGATGCACAACCGGGTGGCCGATAGCGGCCGGAGGTTGATATTGCGGACCCGGGCCGCGTCGAGCAGCCGGGGAAGGGCCCACCCCTCGACCTCGATGCAGATGGTGTCGAAGTACGCCTCGTGCACCACCCGGTATCGCAGCCGGCGCAACGCGTTGGCCAGGAGCACGGTGCGAGTATGCACCCGCTCGGCGATCCGCCGAAGCCCCGAGGGGCCATGATAGACCGCGTACATGCCGGCCATGACGGCGAGCAGCACCTGCGCCGTGCACACGTTGCTCGTCGCCTTGTCCCGCCTGATATGCTGCTCCCGCGTCTGCAGTGCCATGCGCAGTGCCGGTCGGCCGTCACGATCCTTGGACACGCCGATGATGCGACCGGGCAGGGCGCGCTTGTAGGCGTCCTTGGTGGCAAAGAAGGCGGCATGCGGACCGCCGTAGCCCATTGGCACCCCGAAACGCTGGCTGTTGCCGACGGCAATGTCGGCCCCCCATTCACCTGGAGGCGTGAGCAGGGTCAGGCTCAGGAGGTCCGTCGCGGCGGTGACCAGCGCACCTGCCGCATGGGCCCGCTCCGCGAGCGAGCGGAAATCCCGCACCTCGCCGTCGGTGGCAGGATACTGTACCAGCGCCCCGACCACCCCCGCTCCAAACTCGAACCCGGAGGGGTCGCCCACCACCACCTCGATCCCCCTTGCTTCGGCCCTGGTCTGCACCACGGCGATCGTCTGTGGGTGGCAGCGCTCGTCCACCAGGTATATCGGGTCGATCTTCACCGAGCTCACCGCCAGGCTGAGATTCATCGCCTCGGCGGCCGCGGTGGCCTCGTCGAGCAACGACGCATTGGCGATCGCGAGGCCGGTCAAGTCGGACACGACCGTCTGGAAATTGAGCAGGGCCTCGAGCCGGCCCTGCGCGATTTCGGCCTGATAGGGAGTGTACGCGGTGTACCACCCCGGGTTTTCCAACACGTTGCGCTGGATCACCTGGGGAGTGAAACAGCCGGCGTATCCCATCCCGATGTAGGACCGGAACACGCGGTTCATCCCCGCCAGGCCCCGGAGCGCCTGCAACACCTCTCGCTCGCTGCGGCCCGGTGGGAGCGCCAGGGGACGGCGAAACCGGATTTCTTCGGGGACCACGGCGTCGATGAAGGCGTCGAGCGAGTCGTAGCCCAGCAACTCCAGCATCTCGTGCACATCGGCGCGGCGCGGGCCGATGTGGCGGTACGCAAAGTGTGACGGGTAGAGGACATCGGGGGTCTGGGCCATCATCTTGCGTTCGAGGACACTGGTCATCTGGCGGCGCTACTCCTCTCAAAAATAAAAGGCCCCGAGACAACTCTCGAGGCACGGCGCTTCCTGTCGTCGTTGCTCCCTGATTCCACCCGGATAGTTTCGCATCGAGTCCAGCAGTCACTCCCCTATGTGTGCCCGGTACTCGCTCGGTGACATGAGCCCCTCGAGATCACTGGGACCGGAAATTTTGAGTTTGACCATCCAGCCATCGCCGTAGGGATCGCGATTGACCAGAGCGGCATCGGATTCGAGACTGGTGTTGATCTCGGCGACCTCGCCGGCAACGGGGCTGAAGAGCTCGGAGACGGCCTTCACGGCCTCGATGGTACCGAACGTCTGATGGGAGGTGAGGTGCGCGCCCACTTTGGGAAGATCGACGAAGATCACGTCGCCCAGCTCACCCTGCGCGTAGTCGGTAATCCCGATGCGAACGACCTGGGTATCGCTGGTGCGGGCGACGTACTCGTGCTCCGCGGTGTAGAGCAGGTCCTCTGGTACGTTTGACACCCGCAGTCTCCCAATGTGGTGGCGCGTGGGAGGATAGGCGGACCGGAGGGAGAGGTCAAGCGCGCGCCAGCAGAGCCTCCCACACCGCTTTGGCCGCGCGTTCGAGGGCCCGGAGATCGCCGTCGTTATCGATGACGTAAGCGCTCCGTGTCCGCTTCGGTGCGGAGGCCATCTGGGCAGCCATCAGCCGGTCGGCCTCAACCGGCGAGATCCCGCGCGACGTCAATAGCCGAGCCAGCCGGACCGGCTCCGGTGCATCCACCAATACCACCGCGTCGAACGCCCCGGGGTCATCGGCCTCGAAGAGCAACGGGATGTCGCTGACCACCACGCGATCGCCCCGGGCACGAGCCTCGCCCAGCAGCTGCAGCCTTCGCCGGTGAACCTCAGGGTGGACAATCCGATTGAGATCGGCGAGAGCGCGCGGATCGGCCAAGACCATGGCCCGAAGTGCGGGGCGGTCGAGGAACCCGTCCTGGGTGATCAGCTCGCGGCCGAATCGTGCCGCGATCTGGGTGAGAACGGCTTGACCTGGCAACTGCGCTTCGCGGACGAGTTCGTCGGCGTCGATGATGGTCGCTCCCCAGCGCCGAAAAAGCTCAGCGACCGTGGATTTCCCAGCCGCAATATTACCCGTTAACGCGACAGAGAGCATGTTCACCACAGAGGCACCCAGGACACAAAGGCCGATAGAGATCGCCCGTCGCGGAATCGTCAAAGCAGAGCTGTTTGATCCTCGTCCCGTCGAGGAACCTTGTGGCAGTGCCTGCATCGGGCCTGGTAACTCTCCCGCCCACCGATCATGATCGTCGGTGAGTCGTACCTCGCCGGCTTTCCATCTATCAGCCGCTGGTTACGGCAAGCGGGATCGCCACAGATGACGCAGATGGCCTGCAGCTTGTCCACCATTTCCGCAGTAGCCATGAGCTCGCCCATGGAGCCGAATGGCTCGCCCCGAAAATCCGTGTCGGTGCCGGCCAGAATGACCCGAATGCCCCGGCTGGCCAGCAGCGAGGAGACGGTGACGACCTGCGGATCCAGGAACTGGGCCTCGTCGATGGCCACAATCTGGGTGTCGGGACGCACCAGTCGGGAGATCTCGCCCGCGGAATCCACCGGACTGGCCTCGAGTTCGGTGCCGTTGTGGCTGGCCACGCTGTAGAGGCCGGCATAGCGGCTGTCGAGATGAGATTTGAAGACCTGAACCTTGCGCCGGGCGATGGTGGCTCGCCGGATGCGGCGGATAAGCTCTTCGCTCTTGCCGCTGAACATGACGCCGCTGATGACCTCGATCCATCCGGGGTGCATCCCGTAGTTCATCGACCATTCCTCCAGGCATCTTGCGGGCGCTTCACCGGAGCGACGATATTCGTCCGCCTCATCCGGATCTTCCGTTTCTCAAGGAGCGCGTGTGAACAAGCAGGAGCTCGTCGCTGCCGTGGCCAAGCAACTGGGCCTGACCAAGGCCCGGGCAAACGAGATCGCCGAGCTGTTCTTCGCGCCCACCGGTGTCATCGCCTCCGAGCTCCGGCGGGGCGGAAAGGTGGCCATCAGCGGGTTTGGGAGCTTCGAGGCTCGGAAACGGTCGGCGCGCGAGTGGCGCGACCCGCGCACCGGCAAAGCGGTCAACATCAAGGCGTCGCTGGTGCCGGCATTCAGGGCCAGCCGGGCATTGCGGGATCAGGTCAACAAAAAGCGGTAATTTTACCGCCGTCCCGCTGGGCTGCCTTCCCGGCGCGGCGAACGGGTCGGTCCCCGATCCACCCGGGCGGTGACCTTGCGCCGCCGGATGGTCACTCCGTTCAGGGCCAGCGCCACCTTCTCCGCATCCTGCGCGGGAATCTCGATCAGCGAATAGGCCTCCCGCAGCTCGATCCGCCCGATCTTCCCCCGCTCGACCCGCAGGTCCTTGGTCAGCACCGCCAC